>JALEIO010000204.1 GCA_022769845.1 Oscillospiraceae bacterium | reverse complement strand
AAAGAGGCTCCGGTTATTATTATTGCACAGTATGGCGCAGACGGAAGACTCATAAATACAGCTTTATCGGGCAATACGGAAAACGGAACTGTTTCTGCAGCTCTTTCGGCTCCTTCGGCACAGACGGGCGAATATGTGTCGATTATGCTTTGGAAAAGCCTTGACAATCCCGTACCGCTTAAAAAACTTATAAAGCTTACTCCGGTTGAATAATAATAAAATATTATAAATAAAAAACAATGCCGCTGCAAAACATTTTGCTTTGCAGCGGTAAGCATTGACAACTATATTAAAATAGGGTAAGATAACAAGTATGATATATTTTCAATATTTCATTTTTGCTGTCTTACCTTACAGTTTTTGGAGGAGAAAATGAAAACACCTATTGAAACGGCACGGTATATGTGCAATACAATTATGTCGGAATATAAACCAAACGACCTTCCCGGACTTAAAGACAGATACCACTATATTCAGGCATTGTTTTTGTTTGCGATACAACGCTATGCAAAAATCAGCGGTGACGAAAAGTGCTTTGATTATATAAAAGAATGGGTGGACACCTATATAGATGAAAACGGAAACATTTTAAATCAGCACGATATGCTTGACGAAATGTATCCGTCTGTTTTGCTTTTTGACATATACCAAAGAACAAATGAAAAAAAATATAAAATTGCGCTGGACACTACCGTAGACAGATTGGTAAACTGGAAATTTAACGAATACGGAAGCTTTTATCATATGTATAAAACTCCCAATCAGGTTTGGCTGGACGGGCTTTTTATGGCGGGGCTTCTTCTTACCGAATACGGCAGAAAATACAATCGTCCCGAACTTTTTAACCTTATGGCAAGACAGGCAAAAAATATGTATGACCATATGCGAAAGGCTGATACGGGAATGTATCTTCATGCCTGGGACTGCACAAAAGAGGCAGAGTGGGCAAACAAACAAACGGGTCTTTCTTCGGAGTGCTGGGCGAGGTCAATGGGATGGGTTGCCTTTGCATTGTGCGATATGCTTGAAAATATCCCGCAGAGTCATTCGGCATTTGCAGATATGAAAAAGCAGCTTATTGAGCTTCTTGACGGACTGATAAAATATCAGGATAAGCAAAGCGGTATGTGGTATCAGGTTCCGGATAAGATGGATTTTAGTGACAACTGGGTTGAAACTTCGGCGTCCTGCCTTTTTGCATATGCTATGCACAAGGCGGCAAGACTGGGAATTGGAAATGTTGATAAATATAAAAAGTGTGCTGATACCGCATACGAAGGAATTATGAATTCAACAAAAGAAAGCGATGACGGCACACTGATTATACCCAATATTTGCGTAGGAACAAACGTTACGGATTATGAAGGGTATATATCAAGACCGCGCAGAGATAATGACAGCCACGGAACAGGCGCGTTCATTTTGATGTGCTGTGAATTTTCTATGTGAGACTGCAGCGTAAAAATTTTCGGAAGGGAAAGGGATATGAGAAAATACAGTTTGTTTTCGCGGCACAGCATACCGTCTGTGTGGATGATATCATATGTTGTTATATCTTTAATAACAGTCTTTTTTAATTTTATTGCATATGTCAAGATAGACGGAAACGTTACGGAGCAAAACGAGCGTTATGTAGGCGAGATGCTTGAAAACAGAAAGATGGATATCGACAATTTTACCAATCTTGTCAGCAACGTGGCAATAGAAATATCACAAAGGCAAACTGTAAGAAAGCTGGCGTTTACAAACGATGAATTAAAAAATGAAAAGCTTATGATGGTTCATGACGTTTTAAACGACCTTGATGTATACAAAAAACTTGAAAATGTTTTTGACAATATTTATATTTACTTTTACAATACCGATTATTGCGTAAGTATGACAAACGCAAACACCGCGGATTCATATTACGATGTAAATATCAGCGAATACGGCATTACAAAAGCAGAATGGCTAAAAATTATGCAGGAAAAGCAGGGCGGACAATACACCGTTTTTTCAAGCGACGCAAAAGATACAATAACGTATTTTTATTCGGTATATTCTGTAGAGAGATTTGTTCCGTTTGCCACAATAGCAATTGAGGCAGATGTCAGCAAGCTTTTAAATTCTTCATCAAACCCTTCGTATAACGGAAATTTTTATATATGCACGGAGGACGATACCATTATAGGTGACGATGCCGCTAAATTGAACAACGTTAAAAAAATGGTTGATAAATACGGCGTTAAAAGCGGCGTCAGAGACTTTAAAGAAAATATGACTATGATTTGCACCGATTCGGAAAGCAACAACTGGAAGTATTTTTATCTTGTTGACAACAGCGTATTTAAAAAGCTCATTACATCGGCAAGAACGGATATTGCGGTGTATAATCTTATCGGAATACTTATTATGTTTCTTGTGGCAAAATTTCTCGTGAATTTTAATTATAACCCGATAAGAAAAATAATTGACGCTATCGGCGGAAATCATAATGCAGAAGTGTCGGAGTATCAATTAATAGAGGACAAAATAACCTCTGTTATGAGGGAGAACTCAGAGGTTAACCACAGAATAAAGAGTTTTGACAGCGATTTTGTAAGAGAAGCGCTGATTACACGGCTTTTGACCGAAACTTCATCCGAAACCGAAAAGAAAAAAATTCTTGAAACTTTGGCAAACGTCGGTATTGTTTTTCCGTTTAACAGGTTTGCGGTTTTGCTTATTTATATTGACATTAATCTTGATATGTTTTTCGACGGAGAAAATGATGCGGAAGAGGATTACCGTCTTGCGAGGGTTGCTTTGATAAACATTATGGACGAAGTGTTTGCGGGCGAATGTAAAATTAATTATTGCGATCTCAACGGTTTGTTCTGCTGTATTGCAAATCTCAAGGATGACCAGGCTACGGAGGATGTTGTAAAAAAACTGCACTGGGTAAAAAAACTGGTTTTGGAAAATTTCAACATTAATTTTGCGGTCGGCATAAGCAATACCTATTCAAATATAGACGACCTCGGAGTGTGTTTTGCCGAGGCTTCAAGTTGTATGAAAGAAAGACTTTATAACAGCAAAGGTATAATTTGCTACAGCGATTTGGAAAAGAAAAACCATACCGAATACTGCTTGCCCGCTATAAAAGAGGGGCAAATTTTGGAATATTTGTACAACGGTAATTCTAAAGCTGCCATTAATACTCTCGACGGCTTGTTTAACGAGAAAATTATAAATAAGATAGGCTCCTTTTATTCTATGAAGTCTATTTTGTATAATTTGATAATCATCATAAACAGAGCGTTCAGTCAGACGGGCGACGAAATGAATGGAAAAATAACCGAAATTTTAGAGCAGATTGACAAACTCAAGAACAAGGCCGATGTTGAGGCGCTTCAAAAAAATATATATTCCGTTATTGAGTACGGCTGCGCGCAAAACGGAAAGGAAATTACAAACAGAATTGATGTTTTGATGAAAAAGGCAAAAGAGTATGTGGATGATAACTATATGGACATCAACTTATCCGTTACTGCAGTGGCGCAGAATATAGATGTCAGCCTTCAATATCTTTCAACTAATTTTAAGAAAAACTATAAGATTGGTTTGGCTGAATATATTACCCTTGTGCGAATAGACCACGCCAAGGAATTATTGACCGAAACAAATATACCAATCGCAGATATTGCCGAAAAGGTAGGCTATGTAAACAGCCGAAGCTTTTTCAGAAGCTTTATGAGAATTGTAGGAACATCTCCAAAGGGATACAGAACTTCAGAAAGCAAGTAAAAGAATAAAAAGTGTCTCATATAAAGAAAAAGTGTCTCTTGCTGCGAACATTTCCGTTTGATATAATGAATATGAATTCGATGGAAGGAGACTTTGATATGAAAAAACTTATAACGGCGTTTTTGCTGCAATGTCTGTTGCTTTCGGTAATGACAAACGTATTCGCAGCGGAAACTCCAACGTATTATGAAAATTTTGACAATAGTGAGATAAGCAGCAAAATGTCGCTGAAAAACGATAATTGCTACGAATCAAGCTTTATAGGCGGATTGGCGGGAAAGTCTGCGGAAGATAAATCCCTCGGCTTTGCGAGAAAAACAAATTCTTCCGATAAAAGTATATATACGCAAATATATTTGTCAACATATATAAAATACATCAAATACGAGCTTAACTTTTTTACAAGTTCAGAGGCGTTTTCCAATATTATGTTTCAGACCGCTAAAGGCGGCACGCCGTGTTCGCCGGCGATATATTTTAAAGACAGCGGAGACAGTCAATACTGTCTGATTAACAGAAATGAATGGAACAAAATCACCTATGTTATAACTCTTGACGAAACTGGAGTAGATAAAACAAACCAAGGCGTTTCCTGCACAATAGATTTATTTGTTAACGGAAAACAAGTTTGCCAAAACATTGCGTATACGCTTTTCAAAGACAGTAAAACATCAAGCACGGTTCCCATCCGTTTCGTTATAGCCGGCATTGGCAAATCCGAGGAAGATACCGTGCTGCCGGAGCTTCAAACATATATAGATGATGTGGATATATGCAGATACAGTACATACCCCGGAATAAAGGAAATGCCAAAGCTTATTTCCAACAGCAGTGCAGATGTTACCGATAGAGAATATGCAATATATGAAAACGCTGCGGTAAATGATATTAAATGTCCTGACGGCTGTGAAATAACGGTTTTTGACAATTCAAACTATGACAATGTGCTTTCAGAAGATGCAATTCTTTCCGAAAATAATTTTATTGCGCTCAAAGATGCGAACAATCAAATCAGTTATTACATCGTAAAGAAAAAGGCCCAAAATCAGGCTGAAATTACTTCAACTTCCGACGGAATGACAGCAACGGCAAATTTGAAAAATGCATCTTTACTACTTGCCGGATATACAGAAAGCGGAGATCTTGCTTGTGTTGCATTATCATCGGGCACAGGTAGGGTAAGTGCAGATATAAAAGGCAGCTTTTATTTGGTGAAAGCGTTTATAATCGACTCTATGAATAGCTTAAAGCCGCTTGCGGCAGCAGAGAAATATACCTTTAAGCCTACGGTAGCCTGCTGGGGTGACAGTCTGACGGAAGGAGATGGGAGCTCCGATTTCAGAAAAGGAGGCACTCATGCATATCCCGGTGTGCTCAAAACCCTAACTGGACTTGAGGTGTATAATATGGGTTCATCCGGCGAAACAGCTATGTCTATCGCCGCAAGGCAAGGTGCCATAAATGTGCTTTTGGAAAAAGATATAACTATCCCTGCGGACTGTACTGAAGTTGAAATAGAATTCAAGGGTTATAATGACGACGGCAGTTACGCCGGAGTAGTTACACCGAGAAATTCAGCAAACTGGAATCCGTGTGTTATTAACGGCATTGAGGGAACTTTGACTTTCAGCGTAAACACGGACGTAAATCCAAGGGTGCTTAATTGGGCAAAATTTACAAGAAACAAACCCGGTGAGGCAGTCGCGGTTTCTAAGGGCACACAGCTTATTATGCCCGACAATGCTCGTATTGCTGAAAATGCAGATATAAATGTGATATTCATAGGAACTAATGGAGTTTGGAATGCTGATAACGAAGGCGGCGACGAATATGCCGATGATCTTGTTATTCTTATCAATAAGATGATTGCCAAAACAAAAAATCCCGATAAATATATCGTTATCGGTCTAACAACCGGAGACAGAAGCAGATGGACAAAAACAGATGCGGCGCTTAAAGCCGCTTACGGAAAAAATCTGATTCTTCCCAAAGAGCGGCTTGCGACCGAACAAGTTCTGACGGATAATAATATCACACCGACCGAACAAGATAAGACAGATCTTTCAGAGGGTAAAGTACCTACATCATTGCGGCGTGCCTCAAACGATGTTCACTTTAACGATATCGGATATGCAGAACTGGCAAAACTGGTATATGCAAAAATGCAGGAGCTGGGATATTTGTATGTAAAATAAGATACATGGTTTAAATGTAAAAATTGCTCATTTAATATGGAACTAAATAAAGAAAAATCCGTCATAAATGGCGGATTTTTTTGCGCTTGGTGGGTTAGAAGTGTAAACACCGGAAGCATAATATGCAGTTTCTGTAAAAAGTAATATTCCATTATGTAAAAATCCTTTTATACAGACTGTTTCCAACTGTTGCCAACACTTCCACATCCCACTGGATTGTATACATGCCTATATCGCGCATAGCGGAAACGACATTATCGTTATAGTCGCCGTAGGGAGGACGGAAAAGAATTGGCTTTTTGTTGGTGACGGATTCAATTTTATTGTTGCACTCGGTCACTTCTTTTTGCATCTGTTCTTTCGAAAGCTTTGTCATATGCGGATGTGTATTTGAGTGGTTCATAATTTCGTGTCCGGCATCTGCAAGCTCTTTTACCGATTCAGGGTATTTATCCACCCATTCGCCCACTACAAAAAATGTAGTTTTTATATTATATTTCTTTAGAATTTCAATAAGCGTGTGCGTATCTTCGTTGCCCCATGCCGCGTCAAAGCTTATCGCACATATTTTATCCTCCTTTTGAACGCAGTATATCGGCAAATCTTTTTTTGGCGCCATTGTTTCAAAAACCGCTGCGGTAGTATCCCAATTAAGCGTTATTATCGAGCATATGGCGGCAAGTATCAAAAAATATATTATCACGGTGTCTTTGTGAACTACAAAAAGCTTCATAAAATCTATCCTTTCTGATGTTTTATTACTAAATTCTATTTTAAAATATTTGTTTATATTACAAAAATCACACATTTTGCGTTTTAACATATTATGTAAATGAACAAAGTAATTTTAAAATTTCAGGAGGTTAATTTTATGAGTGAAAACTTTGGCTCAAAAGAATGCTGCAATATGTCTGATTCGGCATGTGTGCAGACAAGAAAGGTATACGGCTCGTGTAAAGATAAAGAATGTCTTGAAAATTTGCGTGTATTTCTTACAGCGAGCGGACAAAATCTTGTTAACAATGCGGTAAGTGTAAAATGCCGCAAGGTTGAAATTATTTGGATATATACTGACGTTGAACCTGTTGCGTTTAATAGGGGCTACTATACGGTTGATTTAAAATTCTTCTTTAAAGTATCGCTTGACGTTTACGGCGGTGTATGCAAACCTACGCCGGTTGAAGGTCTTGCAACCTATGACAAAAAAGTTGTTTTGTTCGGCTCGGAGGGAAATGCAAAAATTTTCTCGTCGCAGCTGCGCGAAAACAACATTGATATAAACTTTATGCAGAAAAGCAATCTTCCAGTGGCACAAGTTGATGTGTGTGTCAGCAGGTTTTTTTCGTAAAATATCGCGTGCAAATCCTAAATTTTTCTTGACTTTGGTAGAGAAAGGATATATAATAAATTTAAGTATATTTATTGTTGCACTTGCGAGGTGTAAAATGAAAAAGCCGTTAAAAATTACTCTTACAGTTGTTTTAATTCTGCTCATTGCCGCTTCGGCACTTGCTGTTTGGCAGCGAGAAAATATAAAAGCACTTTTTATTGCACTTAAATATTCGTCTCCTGATGAAATATCAACTCTTATTGATGAAAATGACAAAATTATATCGGATGCGCTTAAGGAATATAACACCGGAGAAATTACCGAGCTTGACGAGCAGCAGAAAAAAAATCTTGAGGACGGCATTTTATCTGAAGAAGACGCAGTTGACATAATTCTCGGCCGTAAAAAAGACGATGGAACACCGTCAAAAGGAGCAAGCAGCAGTATAGCAGGCTCGAAGAATAATTCTGATGTTGATGAAAAAATTTCGGAGCAAATTGCAAAAATGTATATATTAAAAGCGCAGTACACATCATCTCTCGAAGGACTGCGTTCATCAATAATATCGGAATACAAGGCGCTTCCGAAGGACCAGCAAACAAAGGCGTCAAAAGAGGCGCTCGGAAAGAAAGCGCTTGGGATTGTTGCCGGTATGGAGTCATCATGCGACGCAAGCGTTAATGCAATAATTTCCGAACTTAAATCTATATTATCGTCCGCAGGGCGCGATATGTCGCTTATTTCGTCAATTCAAACGGCGTATAACAACGAAAAACAGTTAAAAAAGGCATATTATATCAATATGTATGTAAAATAAACGGAGGGATTTGTAATGAAGAAAATTTTCAAAAAAGCCGTATCAATAGCACTTACGGCTGCCATTATTGTTACAATGTTTACAGCAAACGTAATGGCAATAAGCACAAATGATTTTGTCGATTTTCCCAACGACTGGTCAACCGAAGCATTCAAAGCGGCGGTTGAAAACGGTCTTATTATGGGAAGAGGAAACAATGAAATTGTGCCGTACGGCATTTTGACAAGAGCTGAAATGGCGGCTATCATTAACCGTGCTTTCGGTGCAAATAAAACCGCGCCGATATCACAGTATAATGACGTTTCGGTAAGCGATTGGTATTACAGTGAAATGGGCAAGGCGGTAAAAATGCAGACCTTTACCGGTGTGTCCGATACCGAAATGATGCCTGACGCTTATATTACAAGGCAGGAAGCGTTTACTGTTGTCGCACGTGCAATGGTTATTTCAAATTCTGACCATTCTGTGCTTGATAAATTTATTGATAAATCCGACATTGCTGACTGGGCGCTTGATTCTATGGCGGCAATGGCTGAAAACGGCTATATAAACGGTAACGAAATGGGCGAAGTTAAGCCGCTTGATTACATAACGAGGGCAGAATTTGCGCAGATGATGTATAATATGTTTAAA
>JALEIO010000199.1 GCA_022769845.1 Oscillospiraceae bacterium | reverse complement strand
AATATTTTTGAATTACATTCACTTTTCGGAGGACATTATGAAGAAGCTTTTGATTTCTTTTTTGCTTTTTATATGCGCGCTTCCGTGCGCCGCTTATGCGCGTATCGAGCCGAGCGCACTTACATTTAAGCCGTACGGCGGCGGCACTTTTATATACGAAAACAATATCGAGTCAATAACAAGAGAGGATTTGTCCGATACCTCCAACCCAAATGCTACATATATAATGAAGAACAAAAATTTAAAAAGCGGCAAATATTCGGTTTTTATCACTAATTTGAATTTTACGGGTGTTAAAAACGAAAACGGCGAAATTGTCGAAAACGGTTTTTCTATTGAAGTGGACGGACTTTTTGAAACAAATTCGTCGGCTGTTATAAAAATTACATCGCTTGCGTTTGAAATGCCCGAGGTAAAAACGCTTTATTCCAAAGGAAACAAGCAAAAATACGAGGACAGCTGGAGCTGTATGGAGGCTTGGGCAACTTATCTTAAAATGCCGATTTATCAAACAGGCTCGTACCGACGATATGAGCCTATGGAGTTTTCGCCCGTTCAGTTTGGTGTAAACAGCGGCAAAAAGGTGTGGATAAGCGAATTTATCAAAAATTATTCCGCCGTTCCGTATCTTAAGCCTGTCAATATTCTTATGGATTTTGAGGTTATTTCGGGAAGTGTTGATTTTGACATTGCGGCGCTTAAATCTACGGGAATTTTAAAAGACCGCTCGCATCATAACTATAACGCGGCAGACGGTAATTTCAAGCGCGAAAGGCAGTATAAAGGCATTGCGCAGACGCTTCCGAAGGTGTGCGCAACCCTTAATTTTTCAATAAACAAAAACGATAAGGACGGCGATTTTCTGCCGGTTAACGTATATAATCAGTATCAGCCGGCAGGAAAGCTTACCGATAAATGGGTTACAAACTTAAATCCGCAGAACGACAAGTGGTCGCGCGATATCTGCGCCGAGTCGGATATGCTCAAAATCAAGTATGAGGACAAAACAAAGCTTGATTTATACGGCGAAAGCGTTCCCGACATAAAAAAAACGCCGTGGTGGTTTTTTGACGTTTTCCATACCGACACGGTAAATCCTTCGCAGGAAAAACTAAAACAATCCGAGAAAAAATTTATTCCCAACAGAACCGTTTCGCGAGATGAAGATAATCTTTTGGAAGCGTGCAACCTGGGCAATTACGGAGTTCGGGTAAACTACAAAATCAGCATCAAAAACAACTGCGATTATGACAGATATGTTTACTACAATCTTGAAACAGGCTCGAACAATATTGTGATTTTGTATGACGAAAATGAAAATCCCGTGCAAGAATTTGCCGTGTCAAAGGGCAACAAGGCAGACGGAAGCCTTGACACAATGGCGTGTGTGAAGCTTGAAAAAAATAAAACAACCACATTTTATCTTGACGTAATTCTCCCGGCAAACAACAACGGCGGAATGTTAAATTCGCTTGTTTTAAAGGACGCGCCGTATGAAATTACCTTTGACGAGCGTGCGTTTGAGGTTGCAAAAAAAGGTATGAAAACGGACGGCGAAAGCTTTTTGGTGTGGAACGATTCGCGTCTTTACAAAAGCAGCGGATTTTCCGATTATACCGAGGTTAAATTGTCGGATGAGGCTAAAAAAATCTTTGGCAGCGAGGGAGAAAATTTTGACATTGTAAAGGGCAAAGACGGCTATATTGCAAAATGGAGCGCATATGACGGCGCGCCGTCATACTTTGAAAGTGTTCTCGGATTTTATAATAAGGTGTATATTTTTGATGAAAGCTTTAACCTTATAAGCGAGAAAATCTTTGACGCTTATCCTACCGAAATAGCCTATTCATCAGGAAAATATTATGTTGTTGCAGACAAAAATTATTACACCGACGATAATTTTACATGGCACGAGCTTTCTACCGTAAATATTCCTTCAAACAACGGAAAGCTTGACATAAGCTCTACAAAATACGGTTACTTTTTTATGTCGGCAAAGGATATGCCGTTTTTAAAAATCAACTATGAAGGCGAATTTCCGAAATACATTGAAAGCTTCGGCGATGTGTTCTGTTACACCGATTTTGACACGCTATATCTTTCGGACAACGGCGTATATTTTGATAAATTCAATCTCGGCTATGACATAACAACGCTTGACAGAATCGGCGATGAAATTCTTGTAAACAACCGTGAAAGAGTGAAAATTCCAACCTTTGAAAACAGCCTTATTGTCGGTCTTAACAACGAAATTATGGCATTTCCCAAAAAACCTGTTTATAAGGACGGCGAATATTTTATCAGCGCGCGGCCCATTTTGGAAAATACCGACTGTGACCTTGCAGTTAATCAGGAAACAGGAGAAATTAGCGTTAAAAAGGTATTTTTGAAGGTTAACGCGCATATCGGCGAAAATAAATACAGCGTCAACGGAAAAGAAATTGTTTTGCCGGGCGCACCGTTTGTTTCGGACGGCGAAATTTATCTTCCGCTCTCGTTTTTTGATAATTGTATGGGATTTAATGTAGAAAAAAGAAACGACATAAACCTTGCGAGAATTTTCTCTTAAAAAATAACAATTTTATCACAATAACGGAGGCACATATGAAAAAATCAGTATATGTAGTACATTCCGCGGTAATTGCCGCAATTTACATTGTAATAACGTGGATATTTGCGCCTATAAGCTTTGGGCACAACATTTTTCAGCTGCGCGTTTCAGAGGCTTTGTGCGTGCTGCCGCTTTTCACACCGGGCGCAATTTTCGGCCTTTTTGCCGGCTGCTTTCTTTCAAATCTTTTGTTTGGCGGACTCGGCATAATAGACCTTATTTTCGGAAGTCTGGCAACCTTGGCGGGCGCGTCGGCAACCTATGCTCTGCGCCGAAAAAATCCATTAATAGCTCTCTTTCCGCCCGTTATCATAAACGCCGTTGTGGTGGGCGGATATCTTAAATATCTTCTCTTTACAAATATAAGCGCATATGTTATAATGGGATATACTTTTTTAGGAGAATTTTTGGCGTGCTATGTGCTGGGATATCCACTGTTTTTGGCTCTTAAAAAGCACGCGGATAAAATTTTCGGCGTTAAGTTTTAATAGCGGAGGGATTTTTAGATGAGAAAATTTATAGCAGGCATTTTAATTGTTATTATGTGTGCGCAAATGTGCGTTTTTGCGTCCGATTTGCCGTTTTTTGACAAAGATTACACATCATACGAAGAAACGGTTACATATTCGGCAACGCTCAACAAGGATATAAAAATTGACCTGGACGGCGAAAACAGCGTTTTCAAAGGCATTGAAAATTTTGTTGACATTGACGCGCTTATAAAAAGCATTTTCGATTCAACAAGCACTCTGACAGGTAAAATGAACGTTTCGCCCGATTACAGAAAGGGCAAAATTTACGCAGGCGGAAAAACTGTTGTTCCTCTTAAAATAAACAAAAATCTTTCGGTAACTTCAGACGCAAACACAGATGTTTGGATGGAATATGATTTTACCGACGCGGCAAATCCCACCTTCAAAATGGTGCAGAACAATCCCGTGTATAACAAATTTGTCGTTTATGATATTTACGATTTGCTCAAAGAAGAAGGCGGCGAATACGCAGACGTATTTACCGCGGTTATGGCAAAAATTATGAGCAAGGAGACGATGGACGCGTATAAAAAAGCGTATGTTGACCTTCTTGTAAAATATGCCGACATCAAAAGAAGCGGCAGAAACTACACAATCGCGATAGACGACGCGGCGCTCAAAAGCATTATAAAAGAGAGCGTCACAAACCTTACAAGCTATCTTAAAACATTTTTGGTAAACAGCAATTATGTTTCGCCCGAGGAGTTTGACGCGGCATACAACGAAGCTGCTCCTGTTATTTACAAGGCTTTGGAAACTGTGCAGGAGATTAAAATTCTCGGCGACGGCGGTATTGTTTTAAAAGTTACAACCGACAGCAGAGATTACATCAGCGAGGCGGAAATGACAGCACATCTTTGCATTAACGTTTACGAAATTATGGAAAAATGTGGAGTGGATGTATCGGCATACAACAAGGATAACGGAATTATTGACGTTACATTTAAAATAAAAACCACCGTTACCAAAGCCGGCGCAGACGTTAAAATTGATCTTCCTGTTTTGACAGAAGAAAATTCGTTTTCGATCGCCGATTTGTATAACGCTTATCCCGATTACCCCGCAGACAAAAATGAATGTTATCATTATGATTGGGGATATGTTTATCATCAAGGCTTGCCTATAATTATCGACGGCAAATTTTATCCGCATTTGCGTGATGTTGCAGAGTCGGTAGGCTTTGCGGAGTGCGACATTGTTTACGAAAACGGCAATATTACGCTTATGCGCCCCGATTGGGTAAACTGCGGAAATTATAAAACCGCAACATTTAAAGTTGGAGATAACACGGTTTATCTTGACGGCAATGCATATGACGTTTCGCTTCCCGCAATGGAAATTGATAATTCGGTGGTTATCTCGGACGAAATTGCAAAAATACTGTTCAGGGCAGAACATTTAGGATACGATGTTGGTGTGGATTTTGTTGAAAAATCCTACAGCTTTGGATTTGATTATAAAATCTGCGACCACAAAACCGACGGCGAATAATAAATAAGCAAAAAAGGAGTGGATATTTCCGCTCCTTTTTTATGGTTTATGGCGCATTTTAGCACACTTTCTTGTGGTGTTTAAAATTTTAATAGTTCTCTGCTTTAACCTGGAAAAACGCCTTGGGATGAGAGCAAACAGGGCACATCTCGGGCGCAGAATCGCCATAATGCAAATGACCGCAGTTTCGGCAAATCCACATAACTTTACCGCTTTTTTTGAACACCTCGTTATTGTTTATATTTGCGATAAGCTTGCGGTATCTCTCCTCGTGCTCTTTTTCGACATTGCCCACCATTTCAAAAAGAGTGGCAATCTCGTTAAATCCTTCTTTTCGCGCTTCCTCGGCAAAGTTTTTATACATATCCGTCCACTCAAAATTCTCTCCCGACGCGGCGTCTTTTAAATTGTCAAGCGTTGAGGGCATACCGTGCTTCAAAATTTTAAACCAAATTTTTGCATGTTCTTTTTCGTTCTCTGCTGTTTCGGAAAAAATTTCCGCAATCTGCTCAAAACCGTCTTTTTTAGCCTGTGCCGCATAATATGTGTACTTGGTTCTCGCTTGTGTTTCACCTGCAAATGCCGACATAAGATTTGCCTCGGTTCTTGAACCTTTTAAATCCATATTTTTGCTCCCTTCATATTTTGCCGACTTTTAATGCTCATTTGCGCAATCCTTGCAAATGCCTGTGAATTTAACATCGGCTTTAGTTATAAGATTACCAAATTTGTCAGAAAAATTCACAAAATTATAATCGACATCAACATCAAAAACCCCATGACATTTTTCGCAAATCATATGGTTGTGCAGCATAAGCGTGCTGTCAAAAACTGATTTTTCCAAATCAACCTTTAAAATTTTGCCCTCGTCCGATAAAAAGTTTAAGTTTCGATATACTGTTCCAAGGCTTATATTTGGAATTTCCTTTTTTACATCCTCATAAATCTGCTCTGCTGTGGGGTGGTCTTTTCGTGACATAACGTTGTTGTAAATTACTTCCCGCTGGTAGGAATAACGTGTGTTTTTCATAAATTTACCCCCTTAATATAATTATTAGTAACTGTTACTGTTATTATATATTTTTTTTGCAAAATTGTCAATATATTTTTGACATTAAAAAAACCGCGCCTAAAAAGACGCGGTTTTAATTGGTTTTTTAGTTTAATTCCAGCTTTCACCGATACTGTCAAGCTTTGTTTGCACATCCTTATCCAGCTTTTGCATTTTAATCTGCGACACAATGTAATTTTCTGCCGAAGAATCGCTTGCGTCTATATAGTCGATTTTATCAACTACTTTTATGATATGATAGCCGTATGCCGATTTAACGGGCGTTGACACCTTGCCTACATCAAGATTATATGCCGCGTCCTCGAACTCTTTTACCATATCTCCTTTTGTAAAAGTGTATCCGTCGGGATTTTGAGAAAGACCCGG
>JALEIO010000174.1 GCA_022769845.1 Oscillospiraceae bacterium | reverse complement strand
CTCCTCTAATTCTTTTAGTGCGGCTTTTACAGCCGATTTAATAACAAAGTATGCCACAATGGAAATAACACTGATTATTGCCGCATACATAATAATTATCGCAAGTGAACCCATAATATTTTTCTCCTTTTTCTTTCTGTACTGATATTATATTACATATCGCTTAAAAATCACAGACATATTTTGCAGAAAAATGTGTCAGTATTATAGTTTCTCTCTGCCCAAAAACTCCCGCCTGAACTGTGACGGCGTAACACCCTCCGTCTTTTTAAACACCTTCGTAAAAACTCTGTAATCACTGTAGCCTGCGAGCGACGATATTTCGGTGACGGAATAAGCTGTGGAAAGCAGCAGCTTCTTTGCCTTTTCTATGCGTATGTTTGTAATATAGGCAAGAAATCCCACACCTATTTCGTTTTTAAACAGCTGACTGATATACTGCGGATTTAAGTGAAACTCATCTGCCAAAACGGATAGGCTTATCTCCTCCGACAAATGCTCCTGCATATACCGTGTGATAGACGAAATAACACGTTCCTCCCGATTTTCGCAATTCTTCTGCTCGCCTGTCTTGTTCTTATACATAGATATTTTCAGATTATCGATGCAGCTGCCAAATTCCTCATAGTTTACGGGCTTTAGGATATAATCCGTAATTTGCAGCCGCAGGGCCTGACGGCAGTATGCGAAGTCATCATATCCCGATACAATAACATAAGCAATTTCAGGATGCTTGACGCGGCTTACTTCAATAACCTTTAACCCGTTTATAATCGGAATATTTATGTCCATAATCACAATATCCGGGAGGAGTGCGTCAATTTGCCCGAGCGCCTCCATCCCGTCTGATGCCTCGCCGACAACCTCACAGCCATGAGTCTCCCAATCGAACAGGCGCTTAAAGCCTTCTCTTATCATAATTTCATCATCAACCAATAACACCTTAAGCTTTTTCATTTATATTCCTCCCGCACGAGCGGCAAACGTATATGAGCGGTTACACCGCCGCCTGTATTTTCGGTGTAGCTTAAACCAAACTCCTTGCCGCAGAGTAGCTTTATACGCTTTTGAACATTTAATATGCCTATGCTTTCTGTCTTCGGTTTCTCCTTATCGTAATGCAGAAGCATTTCGTCAATCTTATTTTTTACGATTTCGTCAAAACCGCTGCCGGTATCCGATACCTCAATTTCGATGCAGTCCTTCTTCCCGCTTGATTTTTCAGCCGTTACCGTTATATTTCCACGGTAGCCTTTGTTTTTAAGCCCGTGAAGAAGGCTGTTTTCAATAATCGGCTGAAGAATAAAATTCGGTACCAATGCGTCGCCCAAATCGGGATCAATGTCGCAGTTATATTTAAGGCATGGATAACGGCAACACATCAGCTCCATATATGCGTCCGAGAGCTCTGTTTCATTCTCCAATGCCGTCATTTGTTTGTCCGTCTTGATGCTGAGGCGAAAGAAGTCGGATAATCTCATAAGTAAATCAGCCGTTGTTTTATCGCCGTTAAGCTGCGCCTGAATACGGATTGTATCAAGGGTATTGTATAGAAAGTGAGGATTTACCTGACTTTTTAAGTAAAGCATAGACATTTTCTGCTGTGTAAGCTCTGCGCGTAGTATGTCCGGATTTTCCAGCGTTAAATAAAAGGCAAGCGTCATCAGTGTGATACCCATTCCGGAAATCAGCCAGGTGGGATTTATTGCCTGCAAAACCGAAACGATACCCTCAATAACAAGAGCCACGCCGATTGCCGCCTTCTTTTTCCTGTCCATTTGTTTGCGGTTTTTAAGAAGCAGCCACAGGCACATAAACAAATAAAACGCAGTACTTATGTAGCAGACAGATACTTGAATACCATCCGAATAATTCCCCTTCTCCGTGACCGCATAATGAACGGGCAAAAGCATTGCCCCAAGCTCCGCCAAAATCAAATAAATCCTCGCCGCAAGATGAAAGCGTACCGGCTTTTTTGTTTCCTCCTCAACCAAAATGGAAATGTACCTGTAAAAAAGATAAACAACAACCACCATGCTTGCGATAAACAGTCTGTGCAGAATTTCGTTTAAAACGGGCGGTACTGCTTCCAAGTGATTGACCGTATAAACAGTGGCCGCATCAAACGCAAGGTGCAGCGGCGTTACCGCCAATAATGCCGAAAAGGTTTTGTGCAGAGGTGTATTTCGCTTTCCCGCGCTAAAATATATAAAGGCGACGAAAAGCGAAACCAAAATCAAGGCTATTTCCATTCTCATCATATGCGATCACTTCCTTTAATAAATTATATGTGGTATTGATATATTAAAATAGGCGGATAATGCAGTCAAATGTGCTTATTTTATAGGTTCTGCTTTCCTAATTCTCGTTTTCTCCGTATTTTTCAAATTAACATCGTTATTTCACTTCGTTTCCTACAATACCAACTCATATAAGAAAAAGTTGGTCAAACCTACATTGTCGGCAAACCACCGCCGCCGGTCTCTTTTCTGAAAACCCAAAGATTCATAAAGCCGATGTGCGGGGGTGTTGCAGAAAAGAGCGTCCAGCCGCACTGCCTTTCTTCCCATTTCACGGCTTAACTCTATCACAAGTCCCATTGTCTTGCAAGCGACACCTTGCTTTTGAAATTTAGGGGCAACACAGAGGAGATGTACCACAGAAACCTCGTCATCCCCAAGAGAAACTGACCACGCAGCACCATGATAATCTTCCATCTGCTGTGTGACTGCAACTGCAGAAATAATGGACCCGTCTTTTTCGCAGTAGTACATGGTATTTGACTGAATATACCTTCTAATCATTTCATCTGTGGGATGCTGACCGTATACCCAACGGGCGTATAAATCCATATGCTCTGTGTGTGCAATTACATCCCGGTAGAATTGGGTGATTCTCTGAAAATCCTGTTGTGTTGCTTTAACCAACTTCATACCTACCACTCCTTTTGCAATATTTCTGTGACTATCTTGGCATAAGCTACAATCCGGATTGTGCATACACAATAGCCATTTCTCTTTATACAAAGCCACAACATCTGCATAAAAATAGCTTTTAAAAGTATTGGAATGGAAAATCTCAAACTTACTTTCGTTTTTTCAGTCTTACAACGCCGTATTCATCGGCGCCCGTGCTCACACTTTTGAATTCATAGCCCATTTTTCGATAGAACGATACTGCAGTTTTAGAAGAAACCACTTCTGTTCACCAAGCACGGATAAAAAACTAATCCGCTTCCAATATTTCAATAATTCTTCTGCCAATGCCTCTTATTTACAAATCAAAAGCCATCATTCCTGCTTTTGAAATATAACCGGCTTCTCTTTCATCGAGATTTTGCCAACCTGATACCCATAGCTTATCAACTCTTTTTTGTATGTCAAAAAAGAATGGTCGATGGTAAATCCGGTGATATTCTCAATTTCAGCAAAGGTAAGCTTGAAGCTGTCTGTGCCGTTTTCCTTTATCCACGCCCACAAAACATCGTATTTACTCATAAAATCACCGTGCCTTTATCTGATAGAGTCTGAAAAACTGTCGGATGTGTTTTTCCACCAGTTCCATGACCTCCGACTCACGCTCCGGTTCGCGGTTACAGAGATCTATCCACACAGAAATAGGGAGGCAAAATTGCGCCGCCATAATCTCCGGATCAGATTTTACCAGCACACCCCGGCGGATCAGCTGCTTCATAAGTGCGGTAAAATACCCCAGCACATCGGAATAATTTTGCTTTGTTTGCAGCTTTGCCATCTCCTGATTACGGAACTGTTCGATGACAAGCATTTTCCTTGCCCTGCTGATAGAAGGGTCATGGAGAATATAGCGAATCTGCTCCTGAATCATTTTGACAGCAGCATCAGAAGTCTGTGGGAGGTTGCCGACATCATTCTCCAAATCTGCCCTTGCAAAAAGAGAACGTTCCCCATACTGTTTAAGTACTTCCTGCACTAATGCATCCAAAATTGCCTGCTTATTTTCAAAATGGCTGTAAAGCGACGCCTTGCGGATGCCGACAGCATCCGCAAGCTGAGAAACAGAGGTAGCTTCAAAGCCCTGTACTGAGAACAGATCAAGTGCCGCTTCAATTATTTCCTGCTTTGTATTCCCTTTTTCCATAGAACACACTCCTTAACAGACTCTCAATTATCATACAACAATTATACCTACCGAACGGTCGGTTGTCAAGGTGTTTTAATAATTTTTTTCTATTTTCAGGCGATCATCAGATACAAAATCATCTACTGCATCATCATAATTTGATACAAATTGTTCCATACAGTACCTTGTGTTTCCTGTGCCGCTGAAATAAATTCCTGTCATGTTAGTCTCGCCTTTCTGCAATAATATAATTTTATTATACATAATTTAAGGAATATTCGATAGTCTGTTTGTATATGAAAATGTGTCAGAATTGTAGGTTCCAAAAAAACAATTCGGTACAAAGCTTACTCCGCCCGATTCTCTTACATAAAATTCCAATCTCCCATTCACATAGAAATTCATTTTGTCGTCTTCAACCATAACAGCAACTCATTCCATAGGAAGAAGCTGCTCTTTAATTTGTTTGTATAACAATTTTGAGTCCATTCTCCTTTTCTCCTTCCCTTTTTAATTTGGATATAAAAAACAGCAATCTCTGTTATAGAAACTGCTGTCCTCTTTATCATATTTAGTTGTTGGTTCAAGTCCTACCACTTGATTAAAATATCTATTTGTTTTTTTCTATGTTTTCTCATTAAAATCGTCCGATTTTAGATAGTCCCAAGTTCGATCCCACTATAAAACGGGCGGATATCTACAAAAAATGAGTTGAAAAAAAGGGTTGCAAAAATCTCGCAAACCCTTGATCTCACTGAACAATTCACTATGATATCTAAATTGTTCTGCTTTTCTGAAAGTGCCGAACGGTTTAGATGCTCTTGCGCCGCAGGCGCAGTCCTCGCAAAAAGGTGGTAGCGTCAGCGTGCCGTTGTGAGGGCGTTTACAACCGAACAGGCAAGCCGAGCATGCCTTTTTGCGAAAGATAAAGAGCAAGGAAGCGGACAAATATTTTTCTGCATAGAAAAAAGCAAAACAGAATTTTATAATTTTATACAGTTTTGCCTGAGTTAAAATGATCCGAATAAATCATCATAAATTGCATTATGTATATCTTCGCGCATCTTACAAATGATGTTGTAATCATATCCCCGAAATCCACTCTTCATATTCAAAAATCTCGTGGCATTCGTCAAAATAATCACATACAT
>JALEIO010000228.1 GCA_022769845.1 Oscillospiraceae bacterium | reverse complement strand
TTGCTTTTCTTACAATAATTTTATGTCCCGCAACATTGTCAAGGTCAAATGCGTGCATCGGCTGACCGTATTCAAGAAGAACATAGTTTGTAATGTCAACAATATTGTTAATACTTCTGATTCCGCTTAATTTAAGCCTGTCCGCCAGCCATTTCGGACTGGGCGCTATTTTAACATTCTTAACAACGCGTGCAGCATAGCGTATGCAGTCTTTCGTATCATTTACGGTAACAGACGCAAAATCTTCTATTTTATCGTTTGTTTCGTGAAATGCGGGAGTGTCAATTTTAAGCGGTTTATCAAAGGTAACGGCAGCCTCTCTCGCTATGCCGAGAACACTGAAGCAATCCGCTCTGTTCGGCGTAATTTCAAACTCCACAACGTCCTCGTCAAGTCCGAAAATTTCTTTTATATCCGTACCGAGCGGATATTCTCTGTCCAAAATCAAAATGCCGTCCTCTATTGCATAAGGTGCGTCCTCAAGCGTTAAATTAAGCTCGCCGATTGAGCAAAGCATACCGCACGATTCTACGCCGCGCAGCTTGCCTTTTTTAATAACAACTCCCCCCGGAAGATGAGAGCCGTGAAGCGCAACAGGAACAAAATCGCCCTCGTTTACATTCTTTGCGCCGGTAACAATCTGCAAAACCTCGTTTCCGACATCAACAGAGCAAATAACAAGCTTGTCGGCGTCGGGGTGCTTTACAATTTTCAAAATTTTGCCCACAACAACATTTTGAATTTCTTCGCCTGCATTTTCGACTCCCTCAACCTTTGAACCCGACATTGTCATAGCATGCGCAAATTCTTCAGATGAAATACCGCTTATATCTACATAATCATTAAGCCAACTGATAGGAAATTTCATTATTTTAGCCCTCCCTTAAAACTGTTTCAAAAATCTTAAATCGTTCTCGTACAAAAGACGCATATCGTCAATGTTATACGAACGCATAACGATACGTTCAAGACCGATTCCGAAGGCAAAACCGCTGTAAATTTCAGGGTCAATTCCGCACTCTTTCAAAACCTTCGGATGCACCATACCTGCGCCGAGAACCTCAATAAAGCCCTCTTTTTTACATACTCGGCAACCTTTTCCGCCGCATACAAAGCACGATACGTCAACCTCTGCGCTCGGCTCGGTAAACGGAAAATGATGCGGACGCAGACGTATTTTAACGTCGTCGCCGTAAAGCTTTTTCATAAACAGTTCAAGCGTTCCTTTAAGGTCGCCCATTGTAATTCCCTTATCCACAACAAGGCCTTCAAGCTGATGAAAAACAGGAGAATGAGTTGCGTCAACAGCGTCGCTTCTGAAAACTCTTCCCGGAGAAATAATTCTTATCGGCGGCTTTGTTTTTTCCATAACGCGCACCTGAACCGATGATGTCTGCGTTCTCAAAACCACGTCGTCGTTAATGTAAAATGTATCCTGCATATCGCGCGAAGGATGATTTTTCGGAATGTTGAGCGCTTCAAAATTGTAATAATCAAGCTCAACTTCAGGGCCTTCGGCAATGGAAAAGCCCATACCCATAAATATGTCCTCAAGCTGCTTTCTGACTATTGTAAGAGGATGTGCACCGCCGATTTCGCTTTTTTTGCCGGGCATTGTAACGTCTATGACTTCTTTTTTAAGCTTTTCCTGCAAAAGCCTTTCCTGCACTGCCTCTTTTTTCTCGGCAAGTCCCTTTTCAATACGCGCTCTAATTTCGTTTGCAAGCGCGCCTACCTCTTTTCTCTCGTCCGCGGCAACCGAACCGAGATTTTTCAAAACACCGGTAATTTCGCCTTTTTTACCGAGATATTTTACTCTGAAGCTTTCAAGTTCCTCGATTTTATCGGAATTTTCCAACGCCTTAAAAGCCTCCGCTTTGATTTTTTCAAGTAGCTGTTTCACCTTTTTTACTCCTTCCAAGGTTATTTATGTAAATTTTATTTTTAACAAAATTTGTCTTTTTATTTTATCATAATATTTAAGCTTTTGCAACATTTTTTAAAATGCGCCGAACAAGAAGCTATTCATCGACATTAAAAACTCGCTGTTTCGATATTTTTTCAAAATATCCTCTGCCGAGTTTCTATGAAAAACAAGCTTTTCAATCGCCTTTTCTTTTCCGAGAATATTTATAAAATTAGGCGTTTTCTGCGCGTCCTCGCGCGCCTTATCCTCTTGTTCGTCCTCAAAATCGTCTCTTATCTGAAACGCCGTTCCGAGGTGATACGCGTAATTTTTAATGTTTTCAATGTCTTTATCACCGGCGTTTGCAATATGCGCTCCCGCAAGTGCCGCCGCCGATATTAAAGCCGTTGTTTTATGCTCTATAAGCTTTTCTACATCATCAAGCGAAATATTCTTTTTAGACATAAGGTCAATATCGATAAGCTGACCCTTTATCATACCGAAAATTCCGGCTCTGCGCGCTATTTCATAGGCAGCCTTTTTTTCGCCGCTGCCACCTGTTAAAATTGCCTTCAGCATTACCTCGTACGAAAGGTTTAAAAGAGAATCTCCGCACAGCACACCCTTTGCCTCGCCAAACTTTTTGTGGCAGCTTAATTTTCCGCGACGGTAATCGTCATCATCCATACACGGCAAATCATCGTGAACCAGCGAATAAGCCTGAATAAACTCAATCGCCGTTGCAAATTCGAGCGCTTTTTCTTCATCGCCACCAAGCATTTTTGCAACCTCAAGCGTAAGTATTCCCCGTATTCTTTTGCCGCCGTTTAACACGCTGTAAATAACAGGCTCGGTAACAAAATTTTCTAAATTTTTGCACTCATTTTCAAAAAAAAGCTCGATATGCTTGTTGATAAGCGTTAACCGCTTGTTGTATTCTGTATTGAAATCCATATCTTTTACAGCTTAAGCGTCAGTCTGAACAAAATCAGTTTCGCTTACTCCTCCGTCTTTATTTTCTACCAAAAGCTTGATTTTTTGTTCTGCGTCATCCAACATTTTTATGCACTCGTCAGTAAGCTTTACGCCGTTTTCAAACAACGCAACGCACTCGTCGAGAGCAGCGTCGCCGCCCTCAAGCTTTTTCACAATTTCGTCAAGCTTTGTGATGTTATCCTCAAATTTATTCATAATTTTTCTCCTTTTTCAACAGAATTTACGCTGCACCTTGCCAATCCGTCCGCAAAGGTCACATCTATCAAATCTCCCTTTTTAAGCTGATGAGCGCTTTTTATTATGTTTTTGTCAGCGCCGCTTACCGATGCAAAGCCTCTTTTTAAAACCGCCGCAGGATTCAGAGCTTCAAGCTTGGATAAATATTTTAAAAGCTCGGTTTTGCTTTTTTCCACTTTTTTTGTATATAACTCTAAAAGCGATTTTGAAAGCGTATCGAGATAAAGCCTTTTATCGTCAAAAATAACTTTATAATCGGTAAAAACTCTTGACTTTTGTATTCTTTCAAGCTGCTGCGCCTTTATTTTATACAAATTTGTAAGACATACCGCAAGCTTGCTTTTCTGCATAACAAGGCTTTGTCTGACATCAAGCTGCGAGGGTGCGGCAAGCTCCGCTCCTGCAGACGGCGTAGGCGCCCGAAGGTCTGCAACAAAATCGGCAATGGTAAAATCGGTTTCGTGTCCGACTGCAGAAATTACAGGGATTTCGGAGTTGTAAATCGCATATGCCACTTCTTCTTCGTTAAATGCCCACAAATCCTCTATCGAGCCACCGCCGCGCCCGACAATCAAAACGTCTGCCAGCTTTTCGCGGTTAAAACACTCAATACCGTGCGCTATTGTTTTTGCCGCGCCCACCCCCTGCACAAGAGCGGGATAAATATAAATATCGGCAAGCGCATACCGCCTTTTTAACACATTCAAAATATCGCGCACTGCCGCGCCTGTGGGCGAAGTTATAACGCCTATTTTTGACGGATATTTCGGTATGGGCTTTTTATGCGATTCGTCAAAAAGTCCTTCTTTTGAAAGCTTTTCTTTAAGCTGCTCGTAAGCAAGATAAAGCTCGCCTATACCGTCGGGCATCATACTTTCAATGTAAAGCTGATACTGACCATCGCGTTCAAAAACCGCCACTCGTCCGCACGCGATAACCTTCATACCGTTTGACGCGTCAAACCGAAGAGATGCAGCCGCCGCACGAAACATAACCGCCTTAAGCACACTTCCTTCATCCTTCAGCGTAAGATAAATGTGCCCTGACGAATGACGTTTGAAATTCGAGATTTCGCCTTTTATATACAGCTTTTGAAAATTTGCGTTGCTGTCAAAACAGCGTTTTATGTAATTGTTAAGCTGACTAACAGTAATTACCGACATCTTTTACCTCTTTTTCTTTGTTTTTATCCCTTTTTGACTGACTCTAAAACGCCGTTTACAAACTTCGGCGCATCGTCGTCGCAATAAACTTTTGAAAGCTCAATCGCCTCGTTCATAGCCACCTGAACGGGAATATCGCTGTTAAAATTCATTTCGTAAACGCCCAGGCGGAGTATAGCCGCCGTTGTTTTGGGAAGGCGGTCAATCGTCCAGCCTATAAGCTTTGAATTTATTTTTTCGTCTATCTTTTCCATATTTTCAAACACACCCGAAACGGTGGATTTTATATAACTTAAATCGTTTTGCGTCAAGCCGTCTGTTTCGTTTTGCTCAAACGTTTCCCATATAACGTTAAAATCGTTTTTGTAAAACGGTGCTTCAAAAATAAGCTTGAAGGCTTTATCTCTCGCCGTCTTTCTGCTCATTGGTTTTCCTCCCGAGTAACTAAAAATTCACATAATTATACATAATAAATATTATACAACAAAATTTTGAAAAAATAAAGACCTAATTAAAATTTTATAACAAAAAAATAAACTTCGCATTATGGTTTATGCGAAGTTTTGACAATATTTTTAGTTTTCCTCGGTTGTTTCTTCGGTGTTTTCTTTATTCTCATCATCAGAAGCGGCATCTTCTTTAACCTCAATGCCCACAATGTGAACGTTGACTTTTCGCACCGAAAGACCGGTCATAGACTCAACATTTTTCTTTACGTTTTCCTGAATTTCCCACGAAACGGCAGGAATTTTTGCGCCGTATTCAACAATAACGCTGATGTCAACCGTAACCTCCTCGCCCTCCGTCTGAACCTTAACGCCCTTGCCTGCAGGAGCCTTTTTTGAAAGCATCTGCTTTATTTCACCGGCAAAAGACGTTCCTGTGCCGATAATGCCTTCAACCTCGTTTGCCGCAATCTGCGCAATCGTGGCTATAACCTCATCTGATATCTTAACATTTCCCGAATTTTCGTTAACTTCATATGTTTTTTCCATTTTTATCCCGTCCTTTCATTACATTAAAAACAAGTGTTTTAATATTTTTCGCTTGTACTTTTTATATTATACTACATTTTTTACGGAACTTCAACTATTTTTACATTATTTGTGCTTACAAATTGTTCAACGGCATCGTTAATCTGTGCAGTCTGCGGTGCCGTAAGTCCGTCGGAGCGCACCGCAACGCTCACTTGAGAGTCGCTCACCGATACCAAAACATCCGAAAAGCCCTTGGATTTTAAAACATTTTCAATGTTGACCTCATTTTCTATATTGTCCGAAATTTCAAAAATTTTGTTTTCCGCTTCGGTTTTTGCCTCTGCCGACACGTTTGCATTGTCAATCGTGCTTTTTAAAAGCTCAATTCCCTCACTGCGCGCAGTTTCTCGATTTAAACGTGCCGACACAAAATAATCCGCATTTTTTACCTCGCCGCTGACAGGCTGTGCCTCTCCTGCATTTTCCTGCTCGTTTTCAATGTCCTTTACCGTTTCAACATACTCTGTAAGTGTACTTTGCGCACCGTTCCCGCTTTTGTCATAAACAAAATTAAGATAACCTGCAACACCCACCAAAACCACAAGTGCTCCCAGTGCAACAGCCTTCTTTCTGCAAATAAGCATTTTTGTCATTTCCTTCCCTTTAAATCCTTTCATCTTGACACTCCTTATTAAATTTATTTTCCTCTCGGCATAATTTCCACCTTGTGAATGGGAACGGCAAGCGCCGCGCATACCGCTCTTTTTAAATTTGCCGCAACATTATTATCTGCCGCGCCGTCCGCAACCACCAAAACTCCCCTCACTTTAGGGCTTATCTCAGATTTTACAAACGGTGCTTCGCCGCTCTTGTCCTTTTGCATAACTGTGTTTCTTTCTCCTGTGCTTTCGCTTTTTTCACCTTCAAATTCGGTTTTTGATGTTTTTGTATCCGAAACCGTTACCTTTTCGGGAGTGGAATCATATGTAATCATCACCTCGGTTTTTCCGGCACCCGAAATTTTTCCAAGTATTTCAGAAAGTCTTTTTTCTGTTTCGGCATATTCGTTTTTTGT
>JALEIO010000099.1 GCA_022769845.1 Oscillospiraceae bacterium | reverse complement strand
ATCAAATAGCTTTTCATAGCAGTTTTTCATTACCCACTTCCGTCTTTCGGGCTTAAGCTGCGAATACTGAATATTTGCATGCGGTAAAAATATCACTTTTGGTTTGTTCATTTTTGTATCTCCTTTATTTTTTGTTTAATAAATTCATAGCAACGCTTACAACCGTCCGCAATGTCATATGTGTTTTCGTATTCAAAAAGCGCAGGCCCGTCAAAGTCTTTTAGCGGCTTTAAAATTTTATTCCAATCCATATTGCTTTTTCCACAGTATGACGGATAAAAATGTCCATTTTCAAGCTTTACGAAATCTTTAAAATGAATATAGCAAACATTATCTTTTATTATTTCATATACATTTTCGGGATTTTCATTTCCCACCGCATAAAAGTTTGCCGGATCGTAGTTAAATTTAATATTCGGAACATCATTCATCATTTTTACAAGTGTATCTTTATCAACCGATGTACTCAAAAAATGCTTAACGCCATCGTCAAACACATCTACGCCACCATGAGTTTCAACAACCGGTATAACAAATTTATCTTCAGCATAATCATAAACAGTGTTTAGACAGTCGACCATAACTTTCCATCTGTCGTTCACAACCTCTTTTACCGGCGAAAAACCCGCAAAAATTCTTAAATATGTAACACCAAGCTTTTGACATATGTCTATAACTTTTTTTATTTTGTCAACGTCATTATTGTTTCCGAATGTAAAATCATTGCCTGTTGCGGCACACATAAGATGCACTCCGTATTTTTCAAACAATGCTTTTACATTCGCTATTTCGTAATCCGATATATTTAGAGGTAAATCAACGGGAGAATTTGCAATGCCGAGTTCTAAAACAGAAAGCCCTATACTTTTCGTTATTTTAAGCTGTTTTTCAAGGGGTGTTTCTCGAAACCCCCACGCTGCATTTCCGAAAATCATAAATCATTTACTCCAATCAAATACAATTTTAAATACGTCGTCGCCCTTTTGAGCCTTATATTCAAACGCCTCCTTGCATTTTGAAACAGGCCATATTTCAATCGGCAAGCCATCGGTATCAAATTTTCCTTCAGAAATCCATTGTAAAATTTGTTCTTTGCAACCTGCCTTAAGGGCACAGGTCATTGTAATGGTAGCATTTTTAACAAACCATCTGTGATAATGGTCAAGAATTATTCTGTCGGGATAATCACCCTGCAAATGAATGTGTGCAGGTGTGTCATCATCTTCCCAGCCACCATCCTTTATGTATTTATGAAGCGTTCCCACAACTTCGGGATTTCCCGAACATTCAATAAGCTGGTCAGCCATTTTACCATTCGTAAACTCTCTGATTTTATCAACAGCCTCGTCCGGCGACAAAACCAAATCGGCATATTTTTCCGCTATCGATCGTCTGAAGGCATTTGGTTCAACAGAAATGACCTTCAAGGTGGGTTCTAAAATTTTAAGCTCTTGAATTGCAGAAATTCCAACCATACCGGCTCCTATTACAACAAATACTTCATTTTGTCGGAGAGTCATACGTTTAATACCTTTAAGCGGAACACACGCAAGATACGCCAAAACTGCTTGAATATCGGTAACGTTATCTGGAATTTTTACCATATAGTCAAACTGATTGTTTGTTGTGTTTGAGTCCTTTATGGTATACTCACTGCCCCCACCCCACGCCGCGCATACATCAGCATATTTTCGGCATTCGTTAATCATAACCCTATCGCCAACCTTTAAATTCTGCGCACTTTTGGGAAAATGGCTCAAATCAGTTCCTTTTTCAGGCACCTTTACAACAATGCCTGCTGTTTCATACCCCGGAACAAGAGGATAGTAGCACTGTTCCGGGTGCTGCTGACCCTTGTACGTTTTCATATCTGTACCACTGCTTATACTGCTGAAAGTGGTCTTTGCAATAAAAGCATCTTTCTTTGGTTCGGTAAGCTTAATTTCCCTTAAATTTGCTTCGTACGGCCTTTCAATCACAACCGCGCGAGTTTTTTTATATTTGTCTTTATCCATTTTTATTGCTCCTTATATAATACTAATTGACAGTTTTTATTTGAATCTCATCACCATTTGCGCAAGATACTTCCAATTTATTGTTTCCATGAACATAAATTTCCCAAATTCTTCGATTTGGCTTGTTTATGTAATAACCTTCTCGTTCTCCTATACAAATTTTAATCTTGCCGTCTTCTTCAAAACACTTAATCTTTGTATGACAAGATTTATTTTTTAAATAATCCAAGCTTTCACCGTCATCTTCTCTGAACGTATATTCTGATTTCCCACAGGGATAAAAATGCAGCTCTGTTTTCTCATCAGAATATTGACTTGTATAGTCGCGCTCACACCATTGCGGAATTATCGCGCCTTTCTTTATAAAAAACGCTCCTCCCCTGCCTTCGGGCAGAACATAATGTTCAAGCATCGTATTTCCTTTATATTCTTTATTCGTCCAAAAATCAATCCATTCCCCTTCCGGTAAATACACTTTATCGGTAAATGCCGAAAGTAAAACATATTCGCCAAGCATATACTGATTTGAAAGCTCAAGACAATTTTTGTCATTCTGGTATTCAAGCGGCATAGGTCTTATAATTGGCACTCCGGTTTCATGGCATTCAAGAGCAAGTGAATATATATATGGAATAAGTTTATAACGAAGCCGTGCATAAAAAATATAAGCTTTTTCGTTTTCATCTCCGGCATACCATGGTTGACCGCAGCCCGCCCATGCATTATGATGTGCCCATGGCGCAAGAAATGCAAAATGAATTGCTTCGATACTGTAAATATCCATATCAACCGTTGCATTTGTAAAACCTGACATTGCAAGATTTTCAAGCCAAATCATAGCACCTTCAAGACCACCGTTATCACCAGTTGTTGCAGCGCCCCACTTTTGCTGGCCTGTGTATCCGCCGCAATAGTGTATAAATGGTCTTTTATTCATTTGCTCGCAAAAACCTAAATTCATCTGCTTTGTAACAAGTACTTGCGAAACATTGTGCATTTCAAGCTCTGATTTACCGTTTGAATATATTTTGTTCGGATTTATACGCATAACCATATCGGATGGGTCTATTTTAAATCCGTCCGCCCCATCATTAACAAACTGTTTTATATGTTCGTACCAAGATGGAATATTTTCTTTACCGGTTATAAGATACTCCTCATGGTCACACAAATCATAATTCATACACATCCATAGCATAAGATGAAATCCATATCTTCTCAATACCGAAGGAAAAGTATATGGACAATCTCTTGAACGCATCCAACTGTCAATATGAAATTTTTCCTTATTCCAACCTTTTTCAAATGAATAATCGTAAAATTTTGTCATCCATCCCGGCTCTAAACTTATGGTATCACACGGAATATTCTTTTCTCTGAAAGTTTTCATATCATTTAAAATTTCAAACTGATTTTGATGAATACCGGCAATATACGTAAGACCGTATGCCCATTTCGGCAAAACAGCACTTTTGCCGGTAATGTCAGTATAAAGATTTAGAATTTGCTTCATACTGTCACCATAAAGAAGAAAAATATCAAGCTCGTCAAAATTTCCGAAAACCGTAAGGTACCCTTTCCTTATGTCATCAATATCCACAAAATGCCGTCCCTGCGCATTTATAAAAATTCCCCAGTTATCACTGCTCATAACAAACGGAATGGGAATTTCGTTGTACTGGTATACCGTCCAATTCTGATAAGAGCTGCCTCTGAGCTGAATTTTATCCCTTCCGCCTTCGCCAAGGCCGTAAAACTTTTCTTCATCGGTAAGCTTAAAACTTATTCCAAATTTTTTCAAAGACTCTGTTCCGTCCGCCTCGCCCTGCACATCAATCGGCTCGCCCGTAGGCCGTCCTTCTATGCTCAGTTTTTCGGGAATATACTTTTTAAACTTTTGCAAAAGTAATTGTTCTTCATTTTCCCATATCTCGTTTTTTCTTCGTATGTCAAATTCTATTTTTCTTCCGGTTTTTAACGTCACCGAGTTTTCGCCCAATTTAACACAAGATGTTCCGTCCGGTTTCGGAGCGCTTACAATACCGTATCTTTCAAGATAATTTTCCGGCATATTGTCGTGCCGGCATATGCGGACAATTCCTTCTTTTACGTTTTTTACAAAACAATCCATATAATTTATATTCTCCTGTTTAATTTTACTTTTCAGCTGTTTTATTTTAAAACAATAAGACCGCTTTGCGGAACCTCGAATTTCACTGCGCAGTTAATTTCGCACACACCGTTTTTTACCTCATTTCCCATACAATCATATGTAACGTATGAAATTGCTGCTTTGTGTGTAGCACGAAGATAAATATAATCTTCTCCGCTTGCGTTTATTACAAAATTCTTCTTTGATAAATCAATATCGGCGATTTTATCAATTTCGTAAATTGCCGTTATACATTCTTTTTCGTCTTCCGCATACACTATCGGATAAAAATTCTGCATTTCTTTAGCCTTAAGGGTGCTTTCAACAAGTATTTTCCGGTGTTCTCTTGCAAATCCGAGCCAAAATTTTACCATTTGCACCTGCTCTTTTGTAAGGCTGTCAATCCTCATTGAAAACTGTATTGCGCTGAAAATTACATTTAAAATTTGCAGCGCCGCACGTTCGGGCGTATCGTTTACGTTCCACATAAGCATATCGGAGCTTATAACCGTATTTGAACAAGTCATACGCAAATCAACGATTGAAACACGATTTTGCCTGTAATGAACCGGGCAGTCAACCGCACGAAACATTGTGCCGTACTTTCTTAAATTAGGGCCGACATAGCTTTGGCGAAATTCTATAATTACATCATTTTTAATTTTTCTCATTCTCCTGCAGGCGTCGGTCAAAAGTCTTTCGACGGCTTCTTCAACACTGAAAATATCCATACCTTCTTTAAATTCGCTGCTGCGGTGCATTTTAAAAAGGTCTATAAAATCCAGCTTAAACCCGTCAATATTCCACTCAATAAGCGCTCTTTCGTATGCGGATATTATGTATTCTCTAACTTCCGGGTAGCGCGGATCCAAAATACCTGACTGAAAAATTTCAGACTCATCCATTGTCTTGTCATAAAAATCTTTCCAACTGTTACACGCCTTGCCAAGAAACGAAACGCTGAACCATAGCATAAACTTCATTCCGATTTTATGCATTTCATCAGAAAGTTTTCGCATATCGGGAATTTTTTTAGCGCTAACAATCCAATCGCCCGCATATTTTGCAGCAGTCAAGGTATCATCAGTATTCCAGCCGTCATCAAGTATGAAAAGATCCATACCGCATTCCTTTGCTTTTTTTGCTTCACTTATAATCTCATCTGCAGTAAATTTATGATGAAATGCATACCAGCTTGAATAACATGGCATATACACTTCTTTAGGAGCAGGTAAACGTTTCAAATTGTATAACTTGTCCCACCAATCCGATACATTTTCACACATTTTCCAAAACGGTTTTTCATCCATTTGAGTATACAAAGTTACGCTGTAATCACGTTCTTTGCCGAATTGCTGCAGGTCTATCGTTATTGCCAAATCCATATTTGCCGTTCTTTCATTTATACAAAGATTGTATTTTAAATATCTTACCGAATCAGAAACAGCCAATGCAAATACACTGTTTCCTTTGCTGTTGCACATAGCTGTTAGCGGTGCCGAGAACGCAGCAGACGTTTCAAAGCCGCAAAGATTAAGTTCTCTTGTCATTATACAAGTCGGATACCACGAACATATAATGTCAATGCACGGCACCGAAAGCCGTATTTCGATTTTTTCATTTCCGGTAATAATAGGTTTCCAGGTAAAATCAAATTTTACCTTTTCACTGTCAACATTACCGGCTTTGACAAAGCAATCGGCATCAGAAAACACTTCAAAGCCAGAAAATTTCAATATTTCTTTCATATACATTGTTCCTTTCCAAATACTATTTTACAAAAATTTCTACAGAATCGTATTTTTCGCTGTTCGTACCGATGCCTATCATAAGCTTTCCGCTTTCTACAACATATTCAAGATTCCTGTTGTAGTATCCGCAGTCAGAAATTTTTATTTCAAATTCCATATTTTTTGTTTCGCCTTTTTTAATAAAAACTTTTTGGTATCCTTTAAGTTCCTTTATCGGACGCACATTGCTACCTACCGGATCTTCGACATATACCTGAACAACTTCCTCGCCGTCAAACCTTCCGGTATTTGTCACATTAATCGAAATTTTTACAGTCTCGTCTTTTTTATATTCTGTTTTATCGGTCTTTAACCCTTCATACTCAAAATTTGTATACGAAAGACCGTATCCGAACGGGTACAACGGTTTTATGGGTGCGTCAAAAAACTTTGAACACCATTTTGTATCTTCGCACGCAGGACGGCTTACCCTTAAAGCATTATAATATCCCGTACCGCCAAGGCCATATGACTGATTAAAAGTCGAAACAAGTTTTGCAGACGGATTGTAATCGCCGAAAATGACATCGCAATAGGCATAACCCGCCATTGAACCGAGCGCCCCCGAAAACAAAACAGCATCGGAATATTCTTTTACGGTGTTAAGGACAATCGGACGGCCTGATACAAAAATTGTTACAATCGGCTTTCCCGTTTTTTTAAGTAATTTCAAAAGCTTTTCCTGCGTTTTTGAAACAACAAGTTTTATTCTGCTTCTTGCCTCACCGCACAAATCCTGCGACTGCCCTATTGCATACACAATAACATCGCTTTCTTTTGCCGCCTTAACAGCTTCGTCGAATCCTGATTCATCATCATCGAAACCGCAGCCTTTAGCATACCTTACGTCCGCAATTTTTTCCAAAACGGTTTTAAGCGTTACGCAATCCTCCTTACGGCATGTTACGCACCATTCGCCGACCATTTCATATTGATCATCCGCCATTGGACCGATAAGAGCAATTTTTTTGTTTTTTGAAAGAGGCAGCACTCCATTGTTTTCAAGCAACACAATTGATCGCTTTGCACTTTCCTGCGCAAGATCTTTGTGTTCTTTGCAAAGTATAACCTTTTTTCCTTTATTTACATCCACATACGGATTATCAAAAAGTCCGAGTTCAAATTTGAGTCTCAAAACCTCTGAAACAAGTTTGTCAACAACTTTGCCGTCCACTTCTCCACTTTTTACAAGTTCAGGAAGATTTTCTCTGTAAGCAAGCGTCATCATCTCAACATTCATACCGGCGTTAAGTGAATTTTTAGCCGCCTCTTTTTCATCTGCCGCAACGCCGTGTTTAACAAGTGCTCCAACCGAAAACGCGTCACTTATTACAACTCCGTTAAATCCCATTCTTTCTCTTAAAAGATTGGTAAGAATCCATTTGCTTGAAGTACACGGCTCGCCGTTTATATCATTAAAAGCTGCCATAATGGACTTTGTACCTGCGTCAATGCAAGCCTGAAACGGAGGGAGAACATAATTATAAAGCCTCGATTCGCTCATATCCACGCAGTTGTAATCGCGTCCGCCCTCAACAAAACCGTATGCGCAAAAATGCTTCGCACATGCCGCAATTTTATCAGGGTCTGACACGTCGTCTCCCTGAAATCCTTTTACCCTTGCATAGGCAAACTTACTGCCAAGATACGGATCTTCGCCTGCACCTTCGCAAATTCTTCCCCAGCAAGGATTTCTTGCGATATCAACCATAGGCGCAAATGTAAGTTTTACTCCTGCACATGTCGCCTCTTTTGCCGCTGCTGACGCGGTTTTTTCCGCCAGTTCACTCTCCCAGCTCATTGCCTCCGACCACGGAATAGGAAATGCCGTTCTGTAGCCATGAATAACATCAAGGCAAAAAATAACCGGAATTCCAAGCCTTGATTCTTCAACGGCTACTCTCTGAATTTCATTCGCTATTTTGGGGTCTTCGTAGTGCGGAAGAAGTCCTACCCTTCCGCACCGCAAATCCTCATAATCCGGTATATCACTGCCAAGTACCATTCCTACTCCGCGAAGTGTAAGCTGACCTGCTTTTTCTTCAAGCGTCATTTCATCAATAAGTTTTTTTATTTTTTTTTCGGTTTCTGCATTGTAAGCCATACGTTAATTTTCTCCTTTAACATAGTCGTGATATTGCGTCGGGGTCATAAACTTAACTCCCCTGTTCTTCAAAAATTCTATAATTTTCTTAAACTCTTCAAAGCTTTCGTCATTCCAATTGCCAGGATGGCTCTGCAAAAGCACATAATCCGATTTCTGATATTTTTCGTATTCTTTGATAAAGAAATCATACGAAACCGTACCAACCTGTATTTCAGGGCAGGCGTGATTTTGAATATTCACCATATAATCGGGAATATCCATAAAGTTGTTAAACAGCATCACCGTCTTGATATCCGGGAAGTTTTCCTCAATAACCTTCAAGGTTGTCGTAGTTGCCGTGTTAAACGGACTTCCGAAGGTTCTTATCGTAACACCGTGCTTTCCCATAACGCTTACAACCTTATCCAACGATTGTTTCATTGAATCATAATCGGTTGTCGAAAATTCATTCTGCGAATGTGCATATCCGTGTGACCAAATCTCATAAAGCGGACTTTCCTGCGCACGTTTAAGAGTTTTTACAGTGTTTTCATAAAGCCCCTCATACCACGGCGTAAGGTCGTAATTTGCTTCGTTTTCTTTGTCAAATGTCTGTGCAATTGCACCAAATCCCGCAGAAATATTTTCTCCGTCAAGATAATCCATAAGTTTGTCAAATCCGGAATACGACCATATTGTAAAATCGTCAAACTTAAGAATAACAGTCTGAAGATTGTTTTCTGAAGGTGCCGAAACGGGCGTCATACCTCTCCACAAAAGCGCTTTAAACTCAGTTGCACTGCCCATTTCCGTTTCGGTATACATAGTAACATCTCCAACGGTATTGTCATATCTTTCGATATGGACGTTTTCCAGCTCGCCGTCCTTATATCCGATAATAATAAGCTTTAAATCTTCGCTTTTTGTTGTGAATGCCTCTGCTGAAGCCGAAACATATGGCGTTCCCGTCATTATTTTCAAATCAACAGGAGAATAATAGCCGCTTTTTACTGCAATATATTTTCTTACAACGCTGTTTTCGTCTTTTGTTGTGACAACTACATTATCGGCAGGCTGAATTTTATCACTTTCTTCCATTTTTCTGCCATCGTCCGATGAATATACATTCACGTTATACGATGTGAATGCAGATTTTAAATCGCTGACGGTCATAGTATCGGAAATGACGATATACGATACCTTGTTTTTGAAAAAATCTTTAAGCCCCTGCGGCGAAACCTCAGATGAAAGCGAATTTGATCCCATTTTATTTGTTATACTGTAATTGCGGTATACCGCCGTTGTTACAGCGCCGTTTATATCAACAGCCTTCACCTTCAATTCATACGTTCCGTCAGGAACATTATCTCCGGCTGCGGCATAAATTCCGTTAACATTAATGTTATTGGACGCAATCAGATTATCGTTAAGATAATACTCAACCCTGTCAATTTTATTTTTCCCGGAAACCTTTGCCGCAAAAATTGTATCCTGGTTTTCGTATGCAAAAGATGACGTATCCAAAAGAGTTATATCGGGCTTTTGCACAAACTCCACATAAAGCGTAGGAAGATTGCCGAAGCGTATCTGCCCTTTTGCGTACCGGGGATATTCCATAACCGTAAAGCTGTTTTTATCCTCCAACTTCTTTATTGCATAATTTGTTATGTCAAGCGCAAAGTTATCACCGCTTCGTGCGCCCGGAAAATTATACTGCATACTTTCTGAATTAAAATAAGTATCTGTTTTTATGCCGACAGAATATTTTGTTATTTCTTCCTTGTCGTATGCGGGAGCTGTCAAATAATTATCGCCGTTTTCCAAATCATCTGAAGGACAGTCAAGAAGTATTCCGTAAGTTTCGCCGCCGGTCTGTGAATTTTGCACAATATATGCTTTTGTAACGGAAAATCCGTTATCTGTATATTCGGATAAATCAAATTTTGCATATATCGCCCTTTTCGGCTCGGTCCAATACTTACTGTTTTTTTCGGGAGCGGATATTCCGCCGTCCTCCGTATAGTCGGTTGCCATAACCCAATATGCTGCGTCATTGTTCAGGGCATATTTTTCACTTGTTTGATTTTCGTCTCCCCAAGCGGTATATGCAGTTGCCGTCGGATATATAACGGCGTGCGACATAGTTACGGTTATTTCTTTAAAAATCTCTGTTTTTCTTCCGTAAATATCTTTTACAACGCATTTTAGAGTGTGATTTCCCGAGGTTAGCGGCGCTCCGGTAAAGGTGTAAATGTCACCGGAAACAGTGTATCCGCCGGCAAGTTCGGTTTCGTCAATATAAATTTTAATTGAGCCTATTCCGCTTGAGTCGCTTGCCTTTACCTTTTCTGTAAATCCGCCCTTATCAGAATAACTTGTACTGCTGCTTACAAACTCTGCCGACGGCGAATCGGTATCTACATTACCAAGATTTAAATAAAGTATCGGCGAAGATGTCATCTGGTATGCCGAGCCGTCAAATTTAGGATAAATCATAAATGTAAATCCGTCTTTGCCGTCGGTTTTTTCCTGAACATATTCGGTAACGTCAAGTGCAAGGTTGTAACTGTTTGTTACACCCGGAAAGCTTGCAAGGTCAACATTTTCAAGATTTGTAATATCAAATTTTGCAAACATTCCATTAAGCGAAGCCTTAGGCACGTTTGAGTAATTCATACCGTTTACAAGCGTGTTGTCAGGGCAATCATACATCGCAACAGATGTTGCATAAGTTCTTGAGTCTGCATTCTGCAAAATATATGCGCTCACAATTCCCATACTGTTGTTTGTTATACTCGATAAATCAAAACGGTAATAAAGCGCCTCCGTCGGGTTTTCAACATCATCTTTGCTTCCGTCTAAGCTCGAAATTCTGCCTCCGCCGTTTTCGTCTACGCTGGTAACAGCGCTGTATCCGTTTTTAACCTTCACCTTTGCAATGGGGTCCAATATCGCAATTATCGCTACAATAGAAATATCCTTGTCTATTGTTGAAAACTTGCCGTACTTGTCATATGCCTTAACGGTAATTGTATGATTTCCCGGCGAAAGTGCCTTGCCGAGGTAGGTAAATTCTGCGCCGTTTGATGTCACATTACCGTCTAAAAGGTTTCCGTTATCATAAAATTCAACCTTGTCAATACCGTTATCGTCCGTGGCTGTAACCGTCATTGTAAATTCGGTTGCGTTTTCAACATCTGAATTGTCGCTGATATGCGTTATTACCGGCAAGTCGGCATTTTTTTCACCGAGAGTAACATACAAAAGCGGCTTGCCCCACAAGCGGTATGTTGACTGGGCATATTGTGGATAGAGCATATATGTAAAGCTTTTATTGCCGCTGCCTATTTTCTCTTTAACATAATCTGTAACGTCAACAGACACATTGTAATATCCTGTTACGCCCTCATATTTTTCGGTTACCGATACAGCGTTTTCAAGACTGAAAGTTGCTATTTTTTTGCTTGCGTCAATTTTCGGAACATTCAAATAATTACTGCCCGTAACAAGGTCGTTTGACGGACAATCATACATACATATCGGCGCAGACCACGAATATACATCCCCCAAATGTAAAATTTCCACCTTTTCAATTCCGTAACCTTCATTTATATATTCTGACAAATCAAACTTCCAATATGTCGCTCTGACAGGCTCTGACGGATTGTTCGGTTTTTGCTGGTCTGACGATACGTTATAATTTTCATATACCCCGTGATACCCCGTTTCGCTTTTAGTAAGTTCTGACGCGCTCTCATTTCCGTTAGTAATGTAGGCATATTCCGACGGGTCAAGCATTGCGGTATTGTTTTGCGCAAAAACAGATAAATTGCCAAGCATACTTGTAATTATTAAAACTATAAGCGCAAGCGAAATAAATTTTCTCATTTTCAAATCTCCTTTTACTTTGTAATATAATCGTAATACTGCATTGGAGTCATAAAAACAACTCCGTTTTCCTTCATATACTTGATGCATTTTTTAAATTCACTCCATGAGTCATATCCGGAGTTTGTATCCCAACTGCACGGATGAGTTTGAATAACCATATAATCTTTATCTTTGCACATATCAAAATTTTCAATAAACATATCGCTTTCAATTTTGCTTGACGAGGTTTCCATCTGGCACGACTTATTCAAGTTTACCATTCCGTTGGGAATTTCGTATTTACCGTTAACAAGCATAAGAACTTTAATTTGCGGGAAATTTTCTTTAATCATCCTTATGGTTACATCGGTAGAATTATTGTATGGAGAGCCAAATGATGCAAGTTCAATTTCCAAATCATTTGTCATAATATCATAGCCTTTTTTGAAATCCTCAAGCTGTTCTTCATATGATTTTGTACTGTAAGTAGATTCATTATGTAAATAACCATGATGCCAGAATTCTATGCCGTCTGCCTTACAGCGGTCAATAAGGCGTTTTGCAATATTCCATTTAACATCGTAGTTTTTTATATCATCTCTTACAGGAGCATAACTTTTATCCATAGGCGAAACTATAATTCCTATGCTTCCGGTTATACCTTCTTCTTTCAAAATCTGACGCAATTTTTCATACGAAGGGTATGTATAAACTGAAAAATCGTCAAATTTCAAAATAATTTTTTGCCTTTTTTTACTAACCGTATTTTGCAATGGTTTTAAATCATCACTTTTTATAAGCATGGCTTTAAAAATATCTGCGTCCTCGCAGGTTACAGTTGCCGAAAGCCTTGAAGCACCATTTACGATTGTGTATCCGCCAACTCCGATTCCAACAAGCGCACCATTTTTATAAGCCGCAACACAAAGCTTTGCATCTATATTTTCCGTTCCCACATCGACGTATGCGTTTGCTTCGCATTTGCCGTAAACAATGCTTATACTTATATCTGAAATATAATTACTGTCCATAACTGTATATTCTTTCAAAACATTGCCATAAGCATCCGATATATAAATTTCGTCCCCGTTTGAAAGTATTTTTGACTCATCAATATCCAATCCGTTTCGCTTTGCCGAAACATTGCAGTCATTAAAATCAATAAGCGAAGAGGTAAAATTGCTCAATGTTGTCAAGCCGTTTATTTTAAGATAAACCTTATCACCCGCATATACCTCACTGAAACATTCGGTATCCAAAACCGATTTTGAATAAATTCTGTCAATATCAGAATTTTCTGTTTTGTATCGAACATAAATTTCCGGCGTTGAATTAAATTCGTATTCGACATTTTCATCATTTGTTCCAAGCTTGAGCGTTATGCTTTTTTTCCCTAATATTTTATTCTTAACCATATCGGTAATATCGACATTAAAACAGTTATTTTTCGGTGCTCCGAAATAATATCCATCTAATGGCAACGCGTTTGTAAGTGTTCCGTTAACAAAATTTTCAGTGTCAGAAATGGTTATTGTGCTAACCTTTGAAACGCTGTTTGAATTCTGCGTATAGAATACCTTTTCAATTTCTCCGTCCAGCCCGTCCGGAATGTCAAAAGTATATTCATGATATATTTCTTTTGAAATTTTTACCTTTTCGTCATTGTTGTCATTTGCCGAAATATTAGCGTATATTCTTTTTATTTCAAAATCTTTTTCTGCAAAATACAGACCACCATCCTTTGCAGATGCAGCAGCCTTTAACGTATAATTTCCGGCGTCAAATCCACTTATTACCGCCTTATAATATCCTTCCGTTTCGGACACTGCGCTTGCAGCAAGCGTATTGTTTAGATAAAAATCAACTTTTTCAATCCCGCTTTCGTGCTCTGCTTTTGCCAAAACCTCAAATTCTCTTTTCTGAAATGCGCTTGCCGAAGTATCAATAATACTTATATCCGGCTTATCTGTTAACTCAACATAAAGTTGTGCAAAGTTTCCAACACTGTAAATATCCGCAGTATAATGCGCGTATTCTATCATTGTAAAACTCGTTTCGCCAAACGTTATTTTTTTGTTTACATAATCGGTAATATCCACTGCAAAATTATCACCTTTTCTTGCACCGGGAAATTTATTCGCACGATCTTCCTCACTCAAATAATTGCTGCTCTCATTTCCCATACTGAAATATGAAATAAAACCATCAGGATTTATTTCTGGCGCTGTTAGGTAATTATCACCATTTTCAAGATCGTTTGTTTTCGCCTCATAAAACACTCCGCTGCCTATAGAACCGTTTTGTATAATATATGCTTTTTTAATTGCATATCCGTCTTCTATGTATTTTGATATATCAAATTTATGATACACTGCGCCCGTCGGTTTTTTCCAGTAATCAGAATCAAGCTCATTTGTTTCGCCCTCTGTGCCCGATGATATTATCCAATATGCCGAATGTCTCCCCTCAGGAGCATACTTCTCGCCGGATTGGTTTTCATCTCCCCATCTTGTGCAGGCAGCTGCTGTGGGATCAATAATATCATGCGACATTGAAACATTGATATATTTGCTTAAGGTTGTTGATTTTCCATAAATATCCTTTACAATAACCTTCAATTTGTATTGTCCGTATATAAGAGGTGCACCTGTAAAGGTGTAAATATCTTCTTCATTTGAAAATGTTCCTTCAACCTTGTAGTCACCGAGATAAACCTCAATATCGCCTATACCGTTTGCATCGCTTGCCTTTATCTGTTCAACAAAATTTCCTTTGTCCGAATAATTTGTTTCACTACTCAAAAATTCTGCCGACGGCGCGTCGGTATTTTCTTCACCAAGCTCCAAATAAATTATCGGCGAAGACGTCATTTTATAAATCGATCCGTCGTATTTCGGATAAATCATAAATGTAAAACCGTTTTGCTTATCGGCTTTTTGCCTGACATATTCTGTCACGTCAATTGAAATATTATAATTTTTTGTTACTCCCGGAAACGGCGTAAGGTCAATATTGTTAAGATTTGTAATGCTGAATTTTGTAATCATATTATCAAAAGAAGACTTCGGAACATTCTGATAATTCATACCGTTCTCAAGATTGTTATCCGGACAGTCATATATTGCGGCAAGTGTGCTGTACGGCTTTGATTCGGCATTCTGCAAAATATGAGCACTCACAATTCCTCTGTTTATACCGCTCAAATCAAAACGGTAATAAAGTGCCTCTACAGGATTTTCAACATCATTGGAGCTACCCCCAAGATTTGAAATTACACCGCCGCCGTCTTCGTTTACGTTTGTAATATTTATATCACCTTTTTTTATCTTTACCATAGATGCGGCATTTAAAATCATAGTGTCATTTGCAGACGCAAACACTCTAATACCAAACATCCCAGCAACCACATATACCACACAAAACAGTAGCACAATTCTTTTCATTTACTTTCTCCCTTTCTTTTCGCTTTCTTCAACGCTAATATAACACAAATAAAAAATATTGTAAATAAATATACCCAAAGCTGACAAAAAATCAACTGTTCGAGCCTTTTGTAGCATTTGACAAAAGCGTTTGGAATATGTTAAACTAATCTTGTGATATTCCCCTTCGAGGAGGCTTTCTGTTATGCTTTTGTGCATATTTTTCTGCTCTTTGATTTTGTTACTTATAATTGCATTTAATTATAAAAACAACATCGTTCTTGCAATTTGTATACACTACCTCGGGATAGAATTTTTTTCATTTCTGGCATTTTCGCATATGTCCAGAATTTTGCAGTATCCCATTATTTTTTCAACCGATATAAAGTTTTTTCTGGCTGTAATAAAAATTTATGTGTCCTCGTATACAATCGTAAAGGGCATTGTATTAAGCGTAGGAATAATTCTTTTTGCCGACCTTATGATACTGTGCTCGGTTGTTAAGCTTAAACGGATAACAAGAATAATCTGGTGTGCGGTTATTGTTGTTTTTATGGTTATAAACCTTTCCGACGTAAAATACATTATAATGCTTAACACATATAACCGCACAATTTTTGGGTACAATGCATATGAGTTTATAGAATACATAATAAAAGGTTTTTCCTGTTTGCTGATATTTATTTCGCTGCTTGCACCCATTTACTGCATTATTCAGAATTACAAAATTACGCATATTTCGTATAAAAGATTCTGCATAAATATAACAATGATAAACCTTTTGCTTATAGATGTATTTGAAGTTATGATTCTTTTTGTATTACCGACAAAATATATGGCTCCCTGGAATTTGGATGAGTTTTGCTTTCCGAACGTTTCGGGCGATATATACAACCAAATTTTGATGAGACGTCCGTTTCTTATCACTCTAATCATAATGTTTGCCATTCTTTTTGTAAGCGTAGCCCTGATATACACAAAGCCAATAAAATTCTTTTCGGGAACAAAAAGCATAAACAAACGTATGATAAAAAACCTGAACAAAAATACGCTTATGCTTTTTCACGCATACAAAAATTCTTTTTGGGGAATTTCGCAGCTATCCGAGCAGGCAATCAATAACCCCGATATTGCCGTGTCAAACTTAAAGGCAATAAAAGAATCGAGCACCATTTCGTATGAAGCGGTATGCCGGGCAATGAAAATGATTTCGTTTTCAAAGAGCAAAGAGAACGAAATTGTAAATCTTTCGGAATGTATTATAAAAACCGCAAACTCACTGCACAGCGGCAACATAAAAATCAAGCTTGACATTCCTTACGATACCATATATGTAAAAATGAATAAGGAACATCTTTCGGAGGTTCTTTTAAATGTATTTCAGAATTCAATAGAAGCAATAAACCTTAAAGGAACGGACAACGGCGAAATATCGGCTGTGCTTTACTGCGAGCCGGGAAGCGCCGAGCTTAAAATAACCGATAACGGCGTAGGCATTAAACGGGCTATGCTAAAGCAGCTTTTCGGGTTGTTCAATTCTACCAAGCACGGAAATTATCATTTTGGAATAGGGCTTAACTTTTCAAGAATGGCAATATCGGCATATAACGGTCATATATCCATAAAAAGCAAATACGGCGAATATACAACCACAACGCTATTATTTCCCATTATAAACGAAGGAGTGAATAACGAAAAATGAGTAAAATCACGGTTGCAGTGTGCGACGACGAAATTACAATCCGAAAATACTACAAAAACGTTATTGAAAACGATAAGGATTTGGAATTTGTCGGAAGCGCCTCAAACATAACGGAATGTAAAGCTCTTTTGGCAGATGTAAAGCCCGATATACTTCTGCTTGATTTACAGCTTGAACATTACGAAGCAGGATTTATGATACTATCCGCTGCAGGCACAATCAGTCCGAAAACAAAAATTATAATTCTTACAATGCACGATACCGACGCAAATCTTTTCCGCTCACTTGAAAACGGCGCAAGTTATTTTCTCACCAAAACCATATCGGATACAGAGCTTGTAAGCTGCATAAAAAGCCGATACTATTGTGTTGAACAGGAAAAGTCCAAGCTTGAAAACAGAATTCTTGAAGGCGGAATAAACCTTACAAACGAAAACAAATCACTCCTTTATTTTATAACAATGCTCAAAAATCTTACAAAGTCCGAAATTGAGGTTTTAAAGGATTTGTGCGACGGTCTTTCATACCGTCAGATTTCCGAAAAACGCTTTGTAACCGAAAATACCGTGCGCTCTCAGATTGTAAGAATGTCCCAGAAAATGGACTGTAAAAACATAAGAGAACTTATAAAAATTACAAAAGAGCTTAAAATAACCAAATATTTTGAATAAATTTTTTCCCATAATAAAAAAGCATAATAACACATCAACCCCCTCCCCTCAATCTTGAGGGGTGGGGGTGCGCTTTTTTTGAACAAGCAAAATTGCTCACTCAAAAAGAGCAATTTCCTATGTTATAAAAAAGCGTTTTTTACGCCTCAGCCCCCTAACCCAATCTTGGGGGGCTGTATGGTTCACTTTTTTGAAACAAGCGTATTGCGCACTTCTCGCGCGCAATTTCCTATGTTATAAAAAAACGCCTCTTGCAAATCCGGGCAAGAGGCAAAAAAAGATGGAGTGGAATTTGATTATGATAAACAAATTTCCATGTATATGAATATACGAGTATATTGTAGCACAAGTTAAACAGAAAATCCATAGTTAATT
>JALEIO010000087.1 GCA_022769845.1 Oscillospiraceae bacterium | reverse complement strand
AACGAAAGTTGGAGTTAGTGATCCGGCGGTATGAGAGTGGAATTGCCGTCGCTCAACGGATAAAAGCTACCCTGGGGATAACAGGCTTATCTCCCCCAAGAGTCCACATCGACGGGGAGGTTTGGCACCTCGATGTCGGCTCATCGCATCCTGGAGCTGTATTAGGTTCCAAGGGTTGGGCTGTTCGCCCATTAAAGCGGTACGCGAGCTGGGTTCAGAACGTCGTGAGACAGTTCGGTCCCTATCTGTCGCAGGCGGAGGATATTTGAAAGGAGCTGTTCCTAGTACGAGAGGACCGGAATGGACGCACCACTGGTGCACCAGTTGTCGTGCCAACGGCATGGCTGGGTAGCTATGTGCGGCAGGGATAAACGCTGAAGGCATCTAAGCGTGAAGCCCCCCTTAAGATAAGATATCCCACACCGAAAGGTGGTAAGGTCCCATAAAGACTATGTGGTTGATAGGTCAGGAGTGTAAGTGCAGTAATGTATTAAGCTAACTGATACTAATAGACCGAGGGCTTGACCAAAGAGAGTAGGAAAATGTGAGAGAAGGCGAAGTTATATCGTTTAAGTTAACTTAGTGGCGATAACGCAAAGGAAACACCCGTACCCATACCGAACACGGCAGTTAAGCTTTGTAGTGCCGAAAATACTTGGCTGGCGACGGCCCGGGAACATAGGAAGCTGCTAAGACAAAAAACCCAATCTTTTATTAGATTGGGTTTAAACATTCCTCGTTAGCTCAGTCGGTAGAGCATGCGGCTGTTAACCGCAGGGTCGTTGGTTCGAGTCCAACACGGGGAGCCACATCGGAACAAGCTTTGGCTTGTTCCGATTTTTCGTTATACAAAAAATACCGTCCGCATTTCGCGGACGGTATTTTAAATAATTGTTAATCATACGGGATAAACTTTATCTTTTGTATCGGCAAGGGAGGAATCTACTTTATATTTTGCCGCCTGACGCTGCTCAAAAAACTTGGTTGCAACGCTGTCAAACAGTGCATATGATAAAACATCTTCATCCTGCTCGATATATTCTTTGCACTCGTTTCTGATTTTATCAAGCTCGGGTTTTATATTATCTGCGGGACGGCAGGTAATCTGTTTTTCATCGCCGATAATGATTTTTTTGATTTCGTCGCTTACAGGGACGGGTGTTTTTCCGTATTCGCCTTTAACAAGGCCTTTAGACTCTTTTGTTACCATTTTATATCTTTCGCCCATAATAACGTTTAAAACTGCTTGTGTGCCGACAATCTGGCTTGTAGGCGTAACGAGCGGAGGATATCCGAAATCTTTTCTTACGCGCGGAACTTCTTTAAGAACTTCGTCAAATTTATCCTCGGCATTTGCCTGCTTAAGCTGCGATACGAGGTTTGACAACATTCCGCCGGGAACCTGATATAAAAGTGTGTTGATATCAACGCCGAGAACTTTTGTATTCATAAGTCCGCTTTCAAGATATTTTTCACGCAGAGGCTTGAAATAATCTGCAATTTCGGTGAGTGCGCCAAGGTCAAGGCCTGTATCTCTGTCGGTACCCTGGAGCGTTGCAACGAGCGGTTCGGTTGCCGGCTGGCTTGTGCCGAGCGCCATAGGCGAAATAGCACAGTCAACTACATCAACGCCTGCTTCTATTGCTTTAAGATAGGTCATTTCGCCGACTCCGCTTGTGCAGTGAGTATGCAGCTGGATTGGAATTTTTACTGTTTCTTTAAGCGCTTTTACAAGGTTATATGCTTCGTACGGAACAAGAAGCGCTGCCATATCCTTTATACAAATACTGTCTGCGCCCATTTCTTCAAGCTCTTTTGCCATTTTTGTATATGTTTCGATTGTGTGGACGGGGCTGATTGTATAACAAACCGTTGCCTGAACGTGACCTTTTTCTTTTTTACAAGCGTTTATAGCTGTTTTAAGGTTTCGTACATCGTTTAATGCGTCGAAAATTCGCATAATATCAATGCCGTTTGCAATGGATTTTTGAACGAAATACTCAACCACGTCATCGGCATAATGGCGGTAACCCAAGATATTTTGACCTCTAAAAAGCATTTGCAGTTTTGTGTTTTTTGCCGCTGCTCTTATTTTTCGGAGCCTTTCCCAAGGGTCTTCATTCAAAAACCTAAGGCACGAATCAAACGTTGCTCCACCCCAAGCCTCTAAAGAATGATAGCCGATTTTGTCCATTTTTTCTATAATAGGAAGCATCTCATCTGTCGTCATTCTTGTTGCAATAAGCGACTGGTGAGCGTCTCTTAATACTGTTTCGGTAATTTTAACAGGATTTTTTGCCATATATATCTACCTCCTTAAAAGTGATAGTAATTTTATTATAAGAATTTTGCGAGCGTTAAGAATACGCCTGCCGCAACTGCCGAGCCGATAACACCTGCAACGTTAGGCCCCATAGCGTGCATAAGCAGGTAGTTTGACGGGTTTTCCTTCTGTCCGACAGTCTGCGAAACTCTTGCCGCCATAGGTACGGCGGAAACTCCTGCCGAGCCGATAAGCGGATTGATTTTTCCTTTTGTAATCTTGCACATAAGTTTGCCGAAAAGTACGCCGCCGACAGTGCTTAAGCAGAATGCAAAAAGTCCGAGTGCGATAATATAGAGCGTTTTAATCTGCAAGAAGCTGTTTGCCGAAGCGGTTGCGCCGACTGTTATGCCAAGGAATATGGTAACAATATTGCAAAGTTCGTTTTGCGCCGTTTTGGAAAGCCTGTCCGCTACGCCCGATTCTTTAAACAGATTGCCGAGCATAAGCATACCTACAAGCGGAACTGCGTCGGGTACGATTAACGCAACGATAATGGAAACGGCAATCGGGAAAATGATTTTTTCCGTTTTGCTTACCTGTCGCAGACTTTCCATTTTTATGCTGCGCTCTTTTTTTGTGGTAAGAAGTTTCATAATGGGCGGCTGAATAATAGGTATCAGCGCCATATACGAATATGCCGCGATGGCGATGGCGGGAAGAAGTGTCGGAGCGAGCGTTTTTGTAACCAAAATAGCGGTAGGACCGTCTGCGCCGCCGATAATACCAATGCTCATTGCTTCTTTAAACGAAAATCCGAGTAAAAGCGCACCGAAAAATGCAGTGAATACGCCCAGCTGTGCCGCCGCGCCCAAAAGAAGGCTTTTGGGGTTTGATATGAGCGGAGAAAAGTCGGTCATAGCGCCGATTCCCATAAATATAAGCGACGGATATATTCCAAGCTTTACGCCGAGATACAACAGGTCGAAAAGTCCGCCGTTATGCAGAATATCCGAAAAATTTATTGTAAAATGTTCTTCGCTTCCCGTGCCGACAAACATTTCGTTGTGCATTATATTTGCCCCGGGCAAATTCGCAAGCAGCATTCCGAATGCGATTGGCATTAAGAGAAGCGGCTCAAAACCTTTTACTATTGCTAAATACAACAATACGCAAGCTATGCAAAGCATAATAATTGTTCCGAAATCAACGCCGGCAAAGGCAATGGCACTATCTTGCGTTGCAGCGAAAATACGGGCTATTCCCGTGCTTTGAAGGAAGCTTGTTATACCGTTAATAAATAATTGTCCCAAAATGTTTCACCCTTTCGTTAAATTAGTGCATTTATTAAATCAGTTAAGGGTGATAAGAAGGTCGCCTGTGTTAACTGCAGCGCCCTGCGAAGCATTGACGGACGCAACCGTTCCCGACTTCGGAGCGGCAATTTCGTTTTCCATTTTCATAGCCTCCAAAATTACAACCGCCTGACCTTCTTCAACTGTATCGCCGACTTTTACATTTACTTTCAAAACGGTGCCGGGCATAGGTGCTTCAACCTTTATGCTGCCTGCGCTTCCTGCGGGAGCGGAAGCTTTGACGGGTTCTGATTTAGGTGCCGCCGCAGGAGCGGGAGCAGCTGCGGTAGCGGGTGCGCTTGCAACGGAGGTGCTTTGCGAGCCGCCGATTTCCTCAACTTCAACTTCGTATGCGGTTCCGTTTACTTTTATATTAAACTTTCTCATAATTTTTAATCCCCTTTCTTAAAATCCTTTATAAATATTTTCACTTCGCGACGCTCTGTTCCATGCAGAAGCACTTTCTCCAAGCCTTCTGTATGATTTTATTCTTATGTTATGTGGCGAAGTATTAAAAGACGCACAGATTGCGGCAGTTATTGCGGCGATAATTTCACCGTCGTCTTTTTGCGTTTCTAAAGTCTGTTGCTGCGGCTGTATTACGGGTTCTTTTTCGGTTGTTTCAACCGTTATACTGTCTTTTTTAGACTTTGGAGCGAGTAGTTTTTCCATAATAATAAGGACAAACATAATAATCGCCAGCACAGTGAAAACTATGCCCAAACCCAAAACAACAACCAATAAGGCATTGCCCCAGTTTACCATATATATCACCTACCCTTAATTGCTTTTATGCTTTTTGGAAAGCCCCGATTCGCGTTTTCCTGCAAGCATTTCCAGTGCGGAAATAACAACAGGACGTGTAAGAGCAGGCTCTATTATATTGTCAACATAGCCTCTTTTTGCGGCGATGTACGGATTTGCGTTGTTTTCTTTATATTCAGCAATTTTTTCGTCGCGCTCTTTTTTAGGATCATCGCTTTTTGCAATATCATCTTTAAACATAATATTTGCGCAGGCAGACGAATTCAAAACGGAAATTTCTGCGCCCGGCCAAGCAATTGTCATATCGGAACCGATATATTTTGAACCCATTGCAAGGTATGCGCCGCCGCACGCCGAGCCGATTATAACGTCGATTTTCGCCGTTGTTGCTTCGGAATATGCGCTTATAAGATCAGCTGCCGCCGCAATATTATTATCGTCTTCTTCTTTTCTTTCAGCCTTAAAGCCCGAAACGTTTGTAAGCGTAACAACAGGAATGTTAAAGCTGTCTGCAAAGCTTACAAAACGCGCTGCTTTTTTGCATCCTGCAATATCAAGCTCGCCGCTTGCGGCAACTATTGCCGCGCTCTCGCCGCCAAGATATGCAAACGCGGTTACAACGTTCGGAGCGTAATCTTTTGAAAGCTCCAAAACGCTTGACGCATCGCAGATTTCGTTTATAACGGTGCGAATATCAAGATTTTCGGAATTTACGGAATTGAGCATTTCGCTTGTTCTGTTAATGTCGTCTGCTTCTCCGCCGAAGGGAGTTGCACCCAAATTATTATCGGGGATGTAATCAAGAATTTTTTTGATTTTTTCGATGCAATCTGCGTCATCTTCACATACAATCTGCGCTTTTCCGAATTTTGCCGAAATTTTTGCGCCGCCGAGATTTTCAGCGGTGACATCGTCGTTTGTACTGCCCTTTACCACTTGAGGACCGTTTAAGAAAATAGTTGAATTTTTTTCGGTTACAAGCGTAAAATCGCAAAGCGGTGAAAGAGCTGCAAAGATGCCGGCAAGCGGTCCCATAACAGATAGTATTTGCGGAACAACTCCCGAAATTTTTGCGCTTGTTTTAAGAATTTTTCCGAGTCCGCAAAGTGCGTCAAGGCCTTCGGAAAGTCTTATTCCTGCGCTCTCGGCAAGACCGATAACGGGGATACCGGTTTTTGCTGCAAGCTCCATAACCTTTACTATTTTTTCTGCGCCCACTTCGCCGAGTGACGCGCCTATTACGGTGAAATCCTGTGCAAAAACGCACACCTGACGGTTGTTTACTGCGCCGTAACCGCAAACAACGCCGTCGGCAGCAAGATTTTCGTCAGAATAGGGAATACTGCCTCTTTGCTGTGCGAATGCGTCCAGTTCAACAAAGGTGCCTTCGTCGATAAGTGCATTTATTCTCTCTCTTGCTGTCATTTTGTTTAAATTGTGCTGCTTTTCAATCTTATCTTTTCCGCCGAGTGACAATATTTTTTCCTGCTCGGCTCTTAAAGTGTCAAGATTGTGCATAAATCAAAACCTCTTTTCTTCGGCATATTTCGTTTTGCAACGATTGCCGCAATGTATTATTTTACGAGAAACAACTTAAAATTTTGTGCGTAAAATTGTGATTTTATATATTCTTCCCAATAAATCCAACTTCAACGCCCTATTCTTAAGTATTCGACATTTTTCCTTTATTTCCTTTTTTTATTTTTATTTTTTTAAATAAAAAAGAGCGGTTAAAAAACCGCTCACAAAAATTCTGTTATTTTTCGCATTTTGCGTCAAAATAACCCTTAAGATTAAGGTAATATACATCTTTTTCGATTTTTTCATCTATTTTAATTTCGTCTGCCTTTTTAAACCGCAGAAGCTTTAAAAGGTCGGAAATTTTTTCGTTTCTGCTTATTACATCGTAAATTTTGCGGCGCTCAATGAAGTTCAGCATTGCCTTGCCTATGCCGTGACCGAGCATTTTAAAACATTCGTCTGCTATGAAAATATCGGAAAATTCCGCATAAGAGTCAAAGATTTTCATTTTTCCTATGCCGAGAAGCTCGTCTTTGTCTTTTGCTTCCATATAAAATGTGTTTGCCTCTTTTTTTGCAAAGCCTGATTTTTTTGCAGATTCGCTGTCAAGTTCCATATAAGGATAAATTTCTATCATAATTTTGCTCTCCTTAATTTTCTTTTGTTAGAATTTTAATTTCCGCTTCGTTTAAATGACGCCACTTGCCAAGAGGAAGATTTCCGAGTGTGACGGTGGAAATTGCCACTCTTTGAAGGTGAATAACCTTATGCCCCACTGCTTCGAGCATTTTTCGCACCTGTCTGTTTCTTCCTTCTTTAATTTTTATTTCTACAACGGAGCTGTTTTTGCTGACCTCCAAAACGTCTGCTTTTGCCTTGCGTGTGCGCACTCCGTCGATAATAACGCCGTTTTCAAGCTTTGAGAGCGCTACTCTGTCGGGGATGCCGTTTACATAGGCGTGATAAACCTTTTCAACGTTATGCTTCGGGTGCGACAGGGTATAGGCAAAATCGCCGTCATTTGTGAGAATGAGCAAGCCTTCGGTGTCGGCGTCCAGCCTTCCGACAGGGTAAATTCTTCCGTTTATATCGCTGACGAGGTCTAAAACGGTGTTTCTGCCAAATTCATCGCTTGCTGTGGTGACGTAGCCTGACGGCTTATTTAGCATAATGTAATATTTTTTCTTTTCAAGCATCACCTTTTTGCCGTCAACTTCAACTGTGTCGCCCTCTGCGACCTTTGTGCCAAGCTCGGTTACGGTTTTTCCGTTAACCTTTACTCTGCCGTCGGTTATTATTTTTTCTGACGCACGGCGCGACGCAACGTTTGCCATTGCAAGATATTTTTGAAGTCTCATTTCGTTATCCATATGTGTTTCCCTTCTAAAAAGTGCTCAACGTCCAAATTTCAAAAATTTTGCCTAAATTTTTTGAAAACGGACTTTTACGCATTTTATCTTTTATAGTTTTCTTTTTTTCTGCGTTTTCGGCGGAAATTATTTTTGCTTTTATTTCTTTGCCGCCTGCAGATATACCCATTTCGCACACTGCATCGCCGCATTTAACGGGTGCATTAAGGTGCGGCAAGGCGTCATAATTATATACAGCGTTAATATTTTCGTCTTTTTTTACCGTTATAAAAACATCGTTTGCAAAGACGCATTTCACGCTTTGCGTATCGGAATTATCAACATTTGCACTCATAGCGTAGCCGCCCTTTTCGGCAAGGTTTACCGCTTTGAAATTATCAACTGCGTATGAGAGCATATTTTTGTGATCCTTCCAGTCGTCAGGGTCATAGAGCGTTACGGCGATTACGCGCAGGTTATCTTTGTTTGCGCTCGAAACAAGGCATCTTCCGGAACGTTTTGTAAAGCCCGTTTTTACGCCGTCGCAATAGTCAAGAAGAAAGAGCAGCTTATTGTGATTTCTGAGCGTTCTGCCGTAGCTTCTGCCCTCCCACGGTATTTTTTTCTCCTTTGATGACACTATTTCGCAAAATTTTTCGTTGTGCATAGCATATCGGGTTATCATTGCGAGGTCATATGCGGTGGTAAAATGATTTTCGTCGTCTAAACCGTTGGGGTTTTTAAAGGAGGTGTTGTGTGCTCCGATTTTATTTGCCGTTTTGTTCATTAAATCGGCAAAAGCATCAATCGAACCCGAAATGTGCAGTGCAATTGCAACAGCTGCGTCATTTCCGGATGAAAGCATAAGTCCGTAAATAAGGTTTTCGAGCGTTATTTTTTCGTTGTATCCAAGATACATTGATGAGCCTTCAACACCGACCGCACGTTTGTCAACCGTTACAACATCGGATAAATTTCCGTTTTCAATAGCGCACAGCGCCGTCATTATTTTAGTTGTGCTTGCCATTGGCAGACGCAGGTGCGCGTTTTTTTCGTACAAAATTTCGCCCGAATAAAAGTCTATAAGCGCCGCGCTTTTTGCCGAAACCGACAGTGCATATGCGCTGCTTTTGCAAAAAATAAGCGCGAGCGATAAAATTATGCAAAACGTTTTTCGCAAAAAAATCACCTCATATTATTATATGAAACGATTCTTTATAAATTCGGCTTTTTAAATTCTGTATTTGTATTAATCTTTTTTCTTTTTAAGCTTATGTTCTACGCCGCAGTCGTCTACGGTGTATACGTTGTTTAATTCGGAGCGCAGATTTTTCTTGATTTTGTCTATATATTCCCTGCGGAGCTTTGCCTGCTCATCCTTTTCGCTTTCGGTAAGACCTTCTGCTTTTGACTTTTTTGCAAGATAATTTATACGCTTAACCATATCCATAAAAATCACCGTTTCAATTATACATTATACATTGCCGCTTTGTCAAATTAATATTTTTGTGAATAAAGTGTAAACATTTATCGCAAATTTTTATTTTCCATTGACCTTTTTAAGTTTTTTGTGTATAATTAAATTTATAATTTATGCTATATGCTGATGTTTATTTGGAAATCGGCAGAAATGGAGATTGTTATGGAGAAGAAAATTTGTAAAATTTGCGGAAGCGAATTTGAAACGGAGCTTGAAGACGCAAATATTTGTCCAAAGTGCGAAAGTGAATTATCAAGCGAAAACGACGATTTGACACTTGATGAAATTGACGCGGCAAATGAGGAAACAGCGTTAAATACGGACGATGAAGATATTACACCTGACAGTGAAGAAGAAATATCAGAAGACGAAATTGAAAACGACGCGGCTTTTGACGAGGACTTGAGCGAAGAAGCAATTCTTGCGCTTGAAGAAGAGGCAAGAAAAAAGGAAGAGAAAAAGAAAAAAATTATTACTGTAACCGCTGCGGTTGTCGGAGCTGCTGTGATTGTTTCGGCTGTTTTGTTTGTGCCGTTTAAAAAGAACGACGCGATTTACAGAACGGCAACGACTGTGAGCACAACCGAAAAAGGCAAGGTTATCAGCAAGCGAACAAATCTTTTTAATATTATTCAGTCATCTGTTGAATTTGCTAAAAATCCCAATGCTGCTATGATTATCGGCGGCGAAACAATTGACAAATCGCTGTTTGAATATTTTTATGAGCGTGCGCAGTACAATCTTATTATGGAAAACGGGTTGGGTTCGTCGTCAAACGAGGAAATCAACAAATTCTGGGATAATGCTGAAAATGTAAAAAAAGCGCAGACGAATGCAAAAACTGATTTGATTACCTTTGTTGTGTCAAAGCAGAAGGCTGTTGAAAAGGGAATTGCGCTTACTGATGAGGAAAAAAAGAGCATTGACCAATACATTTCATCGTATGCTACAGACGAGTTTTTAAAGCAAATGAAGCTTACTAAAGAACAGGTTAAATACATCCTTGAAGGCTCAACTCTTACCTCCAAGCTTGCACAGCAGATAACAACCGAGGAGGAAAAATACAATCTTGCAAACGACCAGGTTGAAAAATATGTGAAGGAAAAGGGAGAAAAAATTACGGCTAAGCATATTTTGTTCAACACTCTTGACCAGCAGACATATCAGCCGCTTTCGGAGGAGCAGAAAGCTGAAGTTAAGAAAAAAGCGCAGGAGACACTTGACAAAATTAAAAACGGTGCCGATTTTGACGCGCTTATGAACGAGCTTTCGGAGGACCCCGGACTTGCGGGATATCCTGACGGTTACACCTTTGGCAAGGGCGAGATGGTTGAAGGCTTTGAAAAGGCTGCGTTTGCGCTGAAGGAAAACGAAGTTAGCGACCTTGTGGAAACAGATTTTGGTATTCATATTATTAAACGCGTTCCGCTCAAGCTTTCTGAAAATGACATTGAAAATGCAAAGGCGGAATTGCAGAACGATATGTTTGAAGATGAAATTTTAACTTGGGCAAAGGGCGTTAAAATTCTTACCAACAACACTTTGATTAATGCGGCAAAGCCTACAACTTATGAAACTCAAGCTGAAAACAAAGCTCAATAAATAAAATAAAGCTCATAAAAAAGGAATTGCAAATGCAATTCCTTTTTTGATTAGCCATTATTTAATGTTGTTTACCGAAAACTCTTTATAGATTTCTCCGTTTAAGGTTTTCCACAAAAATTTGCCGTTTTCATAGGTCATATAGCTGTTTTTGGAGCCGCCTTTCGGAATTGACACCGAGCCGGGATTAAGATAA
>JALEIO010000227.1 GCA_022769845.1 Oscillospiraceae bacterium | reverse complement strand
AAGAGGCGTGTTTGGAACGAATATATTTATGATAAGCTCGGGCGACACATCGGAATTTATTGCAATACCCGTTTTTGCAACGTCCGCAAGCTTGATTTCTCGTTCAAACACAATAAGCGCGCCGGTTTTTGTGGATTGCATCGCGCCTATGGCGGTTACAACGTTTTCAATGGTGGTATCGTTTTCGGAGCTTGATGAATTTATAATTTTGCCGATACTGCTTCTGCCTACCTTTTCAAGAGCACGGCGAAGCTCGGGCTGAAACACAACCAAAAGTGCCACCATACCAACCTGAACGGTGTTTACAAGTAAAAAGTTTATTGAATTTAACGACATCCAGCCTGAAATCTGCATTGCCAAAAGAAGTATTATAATGCCCTTTATAAGCTGAACCGCCCTTGTTTCACGCACAAGCTTAATGCCCTTGTAAATAACAAACGCAACTATTGCAATGTCCAAAACATCGCGTATCCGTATAAGCTTTAAATTTTCAAGCAAAAACGTTAAAGCGGAATTCATAACGAAAATTCTCCTTATATAATATCTTCATATTAATACCTTCTTTTTATTATACAAGTTATTTTCGTCTTTGTAAATGTTTTTTTAAAATTTTCGTTAAATTTTCATTTGAGAATGTTGTATAATGCCGATGAAAGCTGTTCTATATCGATTTTTGTATTAAAAGCGCCTATGCTTATTCTTAAGCTTCCCGTATCGTATGTTTTAAGCGCCTTGTGCGCATACGGTGCGCAGTGATAGCCCGAGCGCGTGGCAATGTCATATTCAATGTTTAAAAGCTCGGATATTTCGGACGGCATTTTTTTGTCTGACGTTATACTTACAACGCCCGTTCTTTGTGAATTTGACATATATCCCTGAACCGATACGCCCTTCATAACCGATAAATTTTCCAAAAGAATTTGAGTAAGGTCTTGCTCGTGACGCAAAATATTTTCAATGCCGACTTTTTTAATAAACTTAATTCCTTCGCAGAGTCCGCAAATTCCGACGGTGTTAAGAGTGCCGCTTTCGTATTTGTCCGGAAGGTCGTCCGGCTGATACGAAAGCTTGGAATAGCTTCCCGTTCCGCCTGTTTTAAGCGGAATAAGACTATCGTCGCCAACATACAGCGCGCCCGTTCCCTGCGGACCCAAAAGCGCTTTGTGCCCTGTGAGCGATAAAAATGTGATGTTCTGTTTTTTTATATCAATAGGCAAAATTCCTGCGCTCTGGGCGGCGTCCACCAAAAACGCAATACCGTTTTTTCCTGCGATTTTTCCGATTGCTTCAATATCGTTTACAGTTCCGCAGACATTTGAAACGTGGTTTACAACAATCAGCTTTGTATTACTTTTTATCGCATTTTCTATATCGTTTGGATTTACCCTTCCGTAAATGTCCGCGTCCACCATAGTGTGCGAAATTCCTTCGTTTTCAAGCGTAAAAATCGGGCGTATGACAGAATTATGCTCCATTTGAGTTAAAATAACGTGATCGCCTTTTTTCAAAAAACCTTTTATTGCAAGGTTTAAGCTTTCTGTTGCGTTTTGTGTAAAAATAAATCTGTTTGCGTCGTCTGCACCGAACATTGAACACAGCTCCTCGCGACATTCAAGCACCTTTACCGCGGCCTGCGCCGACAGCCTGTGCCCTGAACGCCCGGGGTTTGCGGCAAAGTTTTTCATACAGTCTGCCATTGCGGCATAAACCTCTTTTGGCTTTATAAGGCTTGTTGCACTGTTGTCAAGATATATCAAAAATATTCACCTCCAAATTTTTATATTTTTTCGCCTGTTTCCGCATCAAAAATTCCCTTTGAGCTTACTTTTGCGTTTTCAATCGTTTCTTTAATTTCTTTGATGTCGGCATAATTTGCTTCGATTGAAAAGCCGCACCCCGAAACAGCCAATTTTTCGGGTGTCGGAATAATTTTAACCGTAATTTCGTATTCGGAAAAAAGGTGTTTTTTTATCTGCGCAGCAACCGACTGCGACGCAAAAACAACAAGTATCTTTCTCATAGCGTTTTCCTCCAATTTTGTATTATAAGAGAATATAAAATTCCCAATGTATTTTATTCAAAAAATGAAAATACGGTTACAAAAAACGACATATAAATTTAAAAAAAGTTAAAATATTCAAAATGCTATTGATTTTCTTCAAAAAATTCATTATAATAAAATATGTATGCGAAAGCGAGGTGAGGAAAATGGGATTGTTCAAAACGTTCGAGCTGTCGGTGGATTTGGGGTCGTCAACGCTTCGGGTGCACGTTAAAAATCAGGGTGTTGTTTTTTGCGAAGCTAATTTAATTGCGGTAGAAAATGAAACGGGACGGCTTATTGCAATAGGCGACAGGGCAAAAAGTATGATAGGGCGCGAAAACAAAAAAATTACGGTTATAAAGCCTGTTAAAAACGGCGTTATAGCAGATTTTGACGCGTGCGGACTCATTATAAAATATATAATTGACAAATTCTGCAAGGGAACAATGATAAGACCGTATCTTATAATAGGAATAAGCCCGTTGTCCTCGCAGATAGACCAGCATCTTTTGATGGAGGCGGCGCAGAACGCAGGTGCAAAAAAGGTTTATCTTCTTAAAAAGCCTGTTGCGGCGGCAATGGGAAACGGCGTAAATGTTACAAACGCGTCGGGGCGACTTGTTGTGGACATCGGCTCGGATTCTACAAATATCGGTCTTGTTTCGCTCGGCACGGTAGTATCGAATACGGCGATTGATGTGGGAAGCTCAAATTACGACAAAAAAATTATTGAATATCTTAAAAAACGTCATTCGCTGCTTATTGGTGACATCACTGCCGAAAAGGTAAAAATTATGATTGGCAGCGTGCTTAAAAAAGAAGAAACGGAATATTTTGAGGTTAAGGGAAAAAGCCTTAAAAAAGGCCTTCCCGCTGTAAAAAGAATTTCATCAAGAGAAATTTCACGACTGTTTTTGGACGATATTAAAAAAATTATCGAAGCAATTTTTGATGTTGTGTCAAACACGCCGCAGGAGCTTGAAAACGACGTGAAACGCTACGGAATAATTTTAACGGGTGGCGGCTCACTTGTTTACGGCGCGCAAAAGCTTATTGAAAACACTTTAAAATTAAAGGTAACAATGTCGGAAAATCCGCTTGAAAGCTCAATTATAGGCTTGTCAAAGGCAACCGAGCAGCGTCAGAGCCTTGATAAGCTCGGAATTATTTAAAATTATACATTAATTATACATTTATCCATAAAATAACCATACATTTCCGTAAATAATTTTAAGTTTTTATAAAAAATATACATTATTTAAAAAATCACTTGATTTTTTTTGTCATATTTTGTAAAATAAAAAGGTGTTTTATTTTTTGAAATTTTACAGGAAAGCGGCGCGGATATGGAATTGCTTAAAAAGAAAATTTTAGAAGAGGGCAGAGTTGCACCGGGCGGTATTTTAAAGGTTGACGGTTTTTTAAATCACCGTGTTGATATCGCGCTCTGCAACGAAATAGGAAAAGAATTCAGAAGAATTTTTCCCGAAAAAAACATAAACAAAATTTTGACAATGGAAGCTTCGGGTATAGGCATTGCGTGCATTGCCGCACAGTATTTTGACAATGTACCGGTGGTTTATGCAAAGAAATCGGCATCAAAAAACATTGACGGCGAAGTGTATGTAAGCGAGGTTGAATCGTATACGCGCGGCAATACAAACAAGGTTATTGTGTCCAAAAGATACCTTTCCAAAGAGGATAATATCCTTATTATAGATGATTTTCTTGCAAAAGGCAAGGCGCTTATGGGACTTATAGAAATTATAAAACAGGCAGACGCAAATATTGTGGGCGCAGGAATTGTTATAGAAAAGGGTTTTCAGTCGGGCGGAAAAATTATAAGAGATATGGGGATAAGGCTTGAGTCGCTGGCAATTATCGAAAATATGAGCGAAAACAGTCTTACTTTCAGAGAGTAAATAACGGGTATTCGGTATAAGGTGTGAGAGGCGATAAGCTTCATACTTCTTATACCTTACCCGTTAAAATATTTTAGGAGGATTTAAAGTATGAAAAAGAGAGTAGTATCACTTATGCTTGTATGCGCTATGGTGCTTTTGTGCGCAGTATCGTTTGCAGGCTGCGGCAAGAAGGATGACGTCAAACAGGAAAGCAGTGCAGACAATAAGGATTTCAAAGTTGGCGTTATCCATATAGGCGACCCCGCCGACGGCGCAGGTTATTCTTATGCTCACGATCAGGGTATTGTAAAAATGCAGAAAGAGCTTAATCTTTCGGATGACCAGATTGTAAGAAAAATCAATGTAAGCGACGGTGACGCAGTTGCAACAAGAACAGCAATCGAAGAGTGCATAAACGACGGCTGCAAAATCATTTTCGGTACAAGCTGGGGATATATGGACACAATGGAGCAGATGGCTGCAGAGTATCCCGACGTTGTATTCTCGCACGGCACAGGCTATAAATCAAACGGCAAAAACTTCAACAATTATTTCGGCAGAATTTATCAGGCAAGATATCTTTCGGGTATCGCTGCAGGTCTTAAAACAAAATCAAACAAAATCGGCTATGTAGCTGCTATGGATATTTCAAACTCTGAGGTTACAGGCGGAATTAACGCTTTTGCAATGGGCGTTGAGTCGGTTAACCCCAACGCAAAGGTTTATGTTAAGGTTACAAATTCGTGGTTCAGCCCCGACCTTGAAAAACAGGCTGCCGAAGCACTGTTGGACGGCGGCTGTGATGTTATCGCACAGCACTGTGACACAACAGCTCCTCAACTTGCTGCACAGGCAAGAGGCGTTTGGGGTGTGGGCTATAACTCGGATATGACAAAAGACGCTCCCAAGGCTCATCTTACCGCTCCAATCTGGAATTGGGATGTTTATTACACAAAAGCTGTAAAGGCAGTTATGGACGGAACATGGGACGGCTCTAACTATTACGGCGGTATGGACGAAGGTCTTGTTGATATTTCTCCGCTTTCGGAAAACTGTGCAGAGGGCACAAAAGAAGCTGTTGAAGCGGCAAAAGCAAAAATCATTTCGGGCGAAAACAAAATCTTTGCAGGCGAGCTTTATGACAACAAGGGCAATATGGTTTGCAAAGAGGGCGAGGTTATCTCGGACGCTGATATTACAGGAAATATGAACTGGTACTACAGAACGGTAGTAGCTGAATAATAAAACTTTTAAGAGTCGGTAGGTGAAATGTATGTGTGAAGAAACAAAAGTTAACGAAAACGGCGATGTTGCAATAAAGCTTAACAACATTACAAAAATATTCGGGAGCACTGTTGCTAACGACAGCATAAACCTATCAGCCAGGCAGGGTGAAATTCTCGCCCTGCTTGGTGAAAACGGCTCGGGTAAAACCACGCTTATGAATATTCTTGCGGGAATTTATCTTCCCGACGCAGGAAGTATAGAAATTTTCGGAAAAAAGGTGCATATTCGCTCGCCGAAGGACGCAATTAATTTGGGCATCGGTATGATACATCAGCATTTTAAGCTTGTTGACGTTCACTCTGCTGCCGATAATATTATTATGGGAAATAAATCCGAAGGGATTATTCTCAAAAAGAAACGATATAAAGAGATTTTGGAAATCAGTGAAAAGTACGGTCTTAACGTAGAACCGAGGAAGAAAATTTACGATATGTCCGTCAGCGAAAAGCAGACGGTTGAAATATTAAAAATGCTTTACAGAAAAGCAAAAATTCTTATTCTTGACGAGCCTACGGCAGTTCTTACGCCGCAGGAAAGCAAAAATTTATTTAATATCTTACGAAAAATGCGTGATAACGGCTGCACGGTCATTATCATTACACATAAATTGAACGAGGTTTTGGAAATCAGCGACAAGGTTGCAATACTTAGAAAGGGCAAAAGCATTGCAACGGTAAAAACAAGCGAAACCGACGCGTTGAAGCTTACAGAACTTATGGTGGGCAAAAAAGTTACTCTTTCAATCGAAAGGCCAATAAGCGAGCATAAGGGTAATCTTTTGGAAATTCATCATCTTACAACCGAAAATGATGAAGGCGTAAAAACCCTAAAGGACGTTTCATTCAGCCTAAACAAGGGTGAAATTCTCGGAGTTGCGGGAGTTGCGGGGAGCGGTCAAAAGGAGCTGTGCGAAACTATCGCAGGTCTTATGAAGGTAAAGAAGGGCGCAATTTTATATAAAAAAGAAAATATCATAGGCAAGTCGCCCGAAGAAATTATAAAAATGGGTATAAGTATGAGCTTTATTCCCGAAGACAGGCTTGGAATGGGGCTTGTCGCATCAATGGGTATGGCGGATAATCTTTTGCTCAAACGTTATAAAAACGGAAAAACGCCGTTTGTTGAAAAGAAAGAAGCACGGAAATTAAGCTATGAGCTTATTGAAAAGCTCGGAATTAAAACACCAGGTATTGATACTCCCGTTCGGCAGCTTTCCGGCGGAAACGTGCAGAAGGTATTGCTCGGACGCGAAATAGAATCTGCGCCTAATGTGCTTATTACGGCGTATGCAGTGCGCGGACTCGATATAAATTCGTCGTATATTGTTTACGATAATCTTAATGAACAAAAGAAAAAGGGCACGGGAATTTTGTATATCGGCGAGGATTTGGACGTAATGATAGAGCTTTGCGACAGAATTATGGTTTTGTGCCACGGAAAGGTAACGGGAATTGTTGACGCAAAGGATGCTACAAAGGAGCAAATCGGACTTTTGATGACCGATGCTTTCGGTAAAGAGGAGGACGACGATGAGCAGGATTAATAATAAAGAGCCGCTTATAAGAGTGGTTAAAAAAGCCGAAATTTCAGGCTTTTCGCTTGCAATTTTGTCGGTTGTTTCAATCGTTGTCGCTTTTGTTGCGGGCGGAATTTTCTTTTCGATGCTCGGCATAAATCCCTTAAGCGCATATGCGAAAATTTTTGCCGGCGCATTCAAAGGAAAAATAGCAATAATTGCAACTGTAAAAATTGCTGTTCCGCTGCTTATAACATCGCTCGGTATAACGCTTGCGTTTAAAATGCAGTTTTGGAATATAGGTGCAGAGGGACAAATTATTATGGGCGCAATCTGCGCTTCGTACTTTGCGCTTTTTCATTCGGATATGCCGCATATTCCGCTTATTATAACAATGTTTGCCGCAGGTATTATCGGCGGCGGACTGTGGGGGCTTATTCCTGCGTTTTTCAAGTGCAAGTTTAACACAAACGAAACGCTTTTTACGCTTATGCTAAACTACATAGCGCTTTATCTTATAATATATTTTAAAGAAGGCCCGTGGCGCGACCCGTCGTCGGGAGGATTTCCAAAAATTGCAACCTTTGTTGAAAACGCGCGTCTGGACAAGCTTCTGGGAGTGCATATCGGCTGGGTAATAGCTCTTGTTTTGGTTGCAGCTGTATATATTTACCTTAAATATACCAAGCAGGGATATGAAATCAGCGTTGTGGGCGAGAGCAAAAACACCGCGCGCTATGCAGGTATGAACGTTGACAAAATCGTTATGAGGACAATGTTTTTGAGCGGCGCGATTTGCGGTATTGCAGGAATGACTCAGGCAACCGGTGCGGCTTACACCTTAAGCGACGGCATTGCGGGCGGCGTGGGATTTACCGCAATTATTGTTGCGTGGCTGTCGCGTCTTAACGCGGTTATGTGTATATTTGTAACGCTTCTTTTGAGCGTTCTTGACAAGGGTGGCAGCGTTATGCAGTCTGCCTTCAGCGTTCCGACTTATGTTTCGGAGGTTTTAAAGGGTATAATTCTTTTTGTAATTCTGGGTTTTGACTTTTTCATCCAATATAAAGTTGTAATAAGAAGGGAGAAAAAAAGCTGATATGAACACACTTTTTAACTTTCTTTTTGCATCAATAAAGGCAGGAACACCGCTCCTTTTCGGTACGACGGGTGAAATTGTCACCGAAAAAGCGGGAAATACAAACCTCGGTGTTGAGGGTATGATGTTTATGGGCGCATTTATGGGATTTTTTGTTGCGTGCTATACTGACAGCCTTGTTCTTGCGCTTTTGGCGGCGTTTGCACTTGGAGTTTTCGGCGCGCTTATCTATGCGTATATAACCGTAAGCCTTCGGGCAAATCAGGTGGTAACCGGTCTTGCACTCACCATTTTCGGTTCGGGTCTTGCAAACTTTTTCGGTCAGCTTATGATTGCCAATTACAAAGCGGCAAATGGCGGTGCAATTCCGAAATTAAGCGAGCGAATGAGCGCAATCTTATCGGAGCAGCCTATACCGCTTTTATCGCAAATACCGGTTGTGGGCAAGGTTTTATTTTCGCATAATATCTTGGTTTATCTTGCCGTAATAATTGCAGTATTGTGCAGATTTTATATGAAAAGAACACGCTTTGGACTTGATATGCGCGCAGTGGGCGAAAATGCGGCAGCGGCAGACGCTGCGGGAATAAGCGTAACAAAGGTTAAATATATAAACATTCTTTTCGGCGGCGGAATTTGCGGACTCGGCGGAGCGTATATTTCGCTTATAGACGGCGGCGGAGTGTGGAATAATAACTGCGTTAGCGGAAAAGGCTGGATTGCGGTTGCACTTGTAATTTTTGCAGGCTGGAAGCCGACAATGGCAATTTTGGGTTCGCTTATATTCGGTGCATTCACCGTTTTGCAGTTCTATGTTTCAAAAAGCGTAATTGCAATTCCAAACGCGTTTTATACTATGCTTCCGTATCTTATTACGGCAATTGTTTTGGTTGTAACATCAATGCGTAAGTCGAACAAGGTTATGCAGCCTAAAGGATGCGGTGTAAACTACTTCAGAGAAAGCAGATAAGGCATATTTTTGACTTTTTTAAAATATATTAAAAGAATAAAAATCTTTTAAGGACATGATGAGTATGAAAAAGAATGTCAGTGCCGTTGTGGCAGCGTCGGGCGTCGGCTCAAGAACGGGTCTTAACATACCCAAGCAGTTTTATGAGGTAGAAGGCGTGCCGATTTTGGCATATACTCTGCGCACGCTTTGCAGTATTAAACAAATAAACGAAATTATTGTTGCTGTTCCCGAAAATTACCTTCTTTATACAAGCGACTTTGTAAAAAAGCTTGATTTTTCAAAGCCGATAAAGATTGTTTCAGGATGTGAAACAAGGCAAAAAACCGTGCTTAAATGCCTTTCAGAGGTAGAAAAAAGCGCGGATTTTGTGCTTATTCACGACGGCGCCCGTCCGTTTGCTGACAAAGACGATATTTTAAACTGTATTGCCGACGCACAAAAATACGGCGCGGCAGCTCTCGGCTCAAAAAGCGCCGATACGTTAAAAATGTCCGATGCGGACGGATTTATTTCAGAAACCATTGACCGAAGCAAGGTTTACAGAATTTTTACGCCGCAGATTTTTAAAAAGGATTTAATTGTGGCGGCGCATAAAAACGCGCTTGAAAAAGGCATTTTTGCAACTGATGACTGTGCGCTTGCCGAAAACGAGGGTGTGCGCGTAAAAATTACCGAATGTATGAAAAATAATTTGAAAATTACTACGAGTGATGATATACTGTATGCAGAGGCGGTGCTGAAATGGGAATAAGAATCGGCACAGGTTATGATGTGCATATTTTAAAAGAGGGAAGAAAGCTTATAATAGGCGGCGTTGAAATTCCGTATGAAAAAGGGCTTCTGGGACATTCCGACGCGGATGTTCTTACCCATGCGGTTATGGATTCTATGCTTGGCGCCGCGGCACTCGGAGATATCGGCAGGCATTTTCCCGATAATGATGACAGTTTTAAGAATATTTGCAGCATTACGCTTTTGAAAAAAACAAGCGAAATTCTTAAGGAAAACGGATTTTCGGTAAACAATATTGACGCGACCATTGTTGCGCAAAGACCGAAAATGGCGCCGTATATTGAAAAAATGCGCAAAAATATAGCGGACGCAATTAATACCGATATAAAAAATATCAGCATAAAAGCCACCACCACCGAAGGATTGGGGTTTGAGGGCGAAGGAAAGGGCATATCCGCACAGGCGGTATGCACGGTTTTGCAGTAGGCAAAATTTACGGAGGAATTATGGAGTATATTTCAAACTGTACGGCGGATACTGAAAAAATCGCCGCCGAATTTGCTAAAAATTTAAAACCGGGCGACATTGTGACGCTTGACGGCGACCTCGGCGCAGGCAAAACGTTTTTTACTGCTGCGCTCTGCAAAGAGCTCGGAATAAAAGAAACGGTGCAAAGTCCTACTTTTACCATTGTAAACGAATACCGAAATGCTCCCGTTCCTGTTTTTCATTTTGACGTTTACCGCATAAGCAGTCCGGAAGAAATGTATGACATCGGCTTTGACGAGTATATTTTCGGCGGCGGAATTTCAGTAATAGAATGGGCGGACAATATAAGAGAGCTTTTTGATATGCCTTATTACGAAATACGAATTTTTAAGGATTTATCCATATCGGAGAATTACAGAAAAATTGTAATCAATCGGAGGAACGTATGAATATTTTGGCG
>JALEIO010000064.1 GCA_022769845.1 Oscillospiraceae bacterium | reverse complement strand
CAAAAAAACTCCGGCTTTAAATAAGCCGGAGTACATTTTATTTGTGGGAAACAATTAATGAGTAATTGTAAGCTGTGTTTCCTTATCAAAAATATGAATTTTATGTGCATCAAATGCAATGTCGATATTATCATCTTTTTTAGCTGTGCTTCTCGGGCTAACTCTTGCAACAAACGGCGTGCCGGCAATTGTAAGATAGAGATATGTTTCAGCACCCATAACCTCTGTAAGGTCAACATTTGCTTTAACAACACAATCCTTTGCAATAGAAATGAAAGCTTCTTCGTCGTGCAAATCTTCGGGACGAATACCCATAACAACCGTTTTGCCGACATAGCCTTTTTCTTCAACTGCTTTAGCCTTTGTTTCTTCAAGCTTAACGCTGTTTTCGCCAAACACAAGATAAACTCCGCCGTCTTTTGCAACAACCTCAGCGTCAATAAAGTTCATCTGCGGGCTTCCTATAAAGCCTGCAACAAACATATTGCAAGGATAGTTGTAAAGGTTAATCGGCGAATCAACCTGCTGCATAATACCGTCTTTCATAACAACGATACGCGAACCCATTGTCATAGCTTCGGTCTGGTCGTGTGTTACATAGATAAACGTTGTCTGCAATCTGTGATGAAGTTTGCCGATTTCGGTTCTCATCTGAACACGAAGTTTTGCATCCAAGTTTGAAAGCGGTTCGTCCATAAGGAATACCTTCGGCTCACGCACGATAGCACGGCCGAGCGCAACCCTCTGTCTTTGTCCGCCCGAAAGAGCCTTCGGCTTTCTGTCGAGAAGATGCTCAATATCAAGAATTTTTGCAGCTTCGGTAACACGTCGGTTAATTTCGTCCTTCGGTGTTTTGCGGAGTTTAAGACCAAACGCCATATTTTCGTAAACCGTCATATGAGGATACAAAGCATAGTTTTGGAAAACCATTGCAATGTCTCTGTCTTTGGGGGCAACATCATTCATAAGTTTGTCGCCTATGTAAAGTTCACCCTCCGAAATTTCTTCAAGACCTGCAATCATTCTGAGTGTTGTTGATTTACCGCAGCCTGAAGGTCCAACCAATACGATAAATTCCTTATCTGCGATTTCAAGGCAGAAATCTGATACGGCAACAACGCCGCCCGCGTATTTTTTATAAATATGATCCAGTTTAAGACTTGCCATTTTATTACCTCCCGTGTGATTAATTTATTTGCAACAGTGGCAGTTATTTTTATTGCAAAAACAAAAATTTTTGCATTTAAATACACAATCTCACATTACATATATATAATAGCACAAATTTAAATTTAATGGAATTAGGGTATTGCACAAAATTCTGAAAAGATATTTAGTAACATTGCATAAAAAGGCGGTTTTTAAGGGATTTTTGCCTTTGCTAAACAATCGCTTTAGTGGGATTTGCACAACGGTTAAAGCGTTTTTCGGCACTTTGTTTGGTTATGTTGAATATTGCCTTTTTGAAAGAGTAATTTTTTTTGGTAAAAACGCAAAAAACCGCCCGAAGTTTTTTGTGATTATTGTGCATAGTCGATAGTTAAAAACGCAAAAATTCCGTATGTTTATAGGGGTTGTATTATTGCGCCTGCTTTATTGACAGCGAAATTCGCTTTCGTGTTTCGTCGGCTTCCAAAACCTTTACTTTTACAATATCTCCTACCGCAAGCACCTCGGTGGGATTTTTAATATATCGGCTGCAAATTTGCGAAATATGCACAAGTCCGTCCTGATGAACGCCAATATCCACAAAAGCTCCAAAGTCTGTAACGTTGCGCACCGTACCTGTCAAGATCATACCTTCTTTAAGGTCGGAAATACTTAAAACGTCAGTGAGCAAAATCGGTTTGGGAAGCGAATCGCGCACATCTCTGCCGGGCTTTAACAGCGAATCGGCAATATCAAAAACCGTTATTTCGCCCACGTCGTTTTTATTGCAGAATTCTTTTATATCAATATTGTTCATTCTTTCTTTTATGTCGGAAACCGAGTGATTTTTAACGTCCTCCTCGGTGTATCCGAGAGTTTTTAAAAGCGATTTTGCCGCCTTGTACGATTCGGGATGAACGCCTGTGTTATCAAGGATTTCTTCGCCGTCGGGGATACGCAAAAATCCTGCGCACTGCAAAAACGCTTTCGGTCCGATTTTGTCTACCTTCAAAAGATCTTTGCGCGCAGCAAATTCGCCGTTTTCCTCGCGGTATTTGACAATGTTTTTAGCGGTGGTATTATTTATGCCCGAAACGTAGCTTAAAAGTGCGTATGACGCGGTGTTAAGGTCAACTCCGACTGTATTTACACAGTTTTCAACAACGCCCGTGAGAGCCTCTTTCAAGCGTTTTTGATTCATATCGTGCTGATACTGTCCAACGCCTATTGATTTGGGGTCAATTTTTACGAATTCAACGAGCGGGTCCTGGCATCTTCGCGCTATGGACACGGCGCTGCGCTGCTCAACGGTAAAATCGGGAAATTCCTCCTCCCCCTCTTTTGACGCGGAATAAACCGAAGCGCCCGCCTCGTTTACAATAAGGTAATACACCTTTTTATCTGCCTCTTTTATAACGTCTGCAACAAACATTTCGCTTTCCTTGGACGCCGTTCCGTTGCCGATTGCAATAAGGTCAACGTCATATTTTTTTATAAGAGAAAGAAGGTATTTTTTTGACTTTTCTTTGTCGTGATGCTCAAGCGTGCAGAAAATTATACCGGTATCGCACACCTTGCCGGTTTTGTCTATAACCGCAACCTTGCAGCCGGTGCGGTATCCCGGGTCAATGCCGAGAACGGTTTTGCCCTTAATCGGCGGCTGCATAAGAAGCCTGTCCAGATTTTTAGAAAATAATTTTATTGCGTTTTCCGAGGCGTTTTCGGTGAAAAATCCCCTCACCTCGCGTTCTATTGACGGAGCAATAAGTCGCTTGTACGCATCGCGGACGGTTTCTTTTAAAATATCTGTAAAAATGGAATTGGGATTTGTTATAACGTTTTTTTCCAAAAATTCAAAAATTCTATCCTCGTCAATTTCTACCGACACGCTCAAAAATTCTTCCTTTTCTCCCCTGTTTATCGCCAAAATTCTGTGGTCGGCAATTTTTTTTAGCGGTTCGGAAAAATCATAGTACATACGGTAAACCGAGTCCTCGTCCTTGGTGTTTTTTGTGTGAAGAACGCCGTCGCGTTGAGTAAAATTTCGGATAAATTTGCGGTATTCGGCGTTGTCGGAAATCATTTCGGCTATAATGTCAGAAGCGCCTGCGATTGCCTCGTCTGCCGATTCAACTCCTTTTTCGGCGTTTACATACGGCGCGGCGGCATCATAGCAGCTGCCCGAATTTTCTTTTTGCAAAAGAATTATGTTCGCCAAGCCTTCTAAACCCTTTTCCTTTGCAATGGTCGCGCGAGTGCGCTTTTTTTGCTTGTACGGGCGGTAAATGTCCTCCAGCTCCTGCAATATTTTTGCATTTTTTATGCTTGATAAAATTTCGTCGGTCATTTTGCCCTGCTCGGTTATAAGACGGATGATTTCATCGCTGCGTTCGTTAAACGAGCGAAGATAATTTAACCTGTCGTAAAAGGCACGCAGAATTTTGTCGTCCAGCGAGCCTGTAACCTCTTTTCGGTAACGCGCTATAAATGCGATTGTATTGCCCTCGTCAAGCAGTTTTACGGTGTTTTCCGCCTGCTCCTTTTTAATGTTTAATTCACTGCAGAGAGTTTTAATTATGTCCATTTTTTCCTCCGATTATTTTTTCAATTTCTTCTTTGGTAAGCTTTTTAACCTCGCCCTTTTTAAGATTTTCGTCCAAAAAAAGATTTCCCATTGCAATGCGCTTAAGATACACAACGTGTGTGCCGATAGCCTCAAACATACGCTTGATTTGGTGAAATTTGCCCTCGCAAACGGTTATTTCAACCTGAGATTTTTCACCTGATTTCAAAATTTTAAGCGTTGACGGAAGCGTTTTGTATCCGTCCTCAAGCGTTATTCCGTTCTCAAACATTTTTATATGCTCACTTGTGATTTCACCGTTGATTTCGGCAAAATACGTCTTGTCAACGTGTTTTTTCGGCGAGAGAATATTGTGTGCAAAATTGCCGTCGTTGGTGAGCAGCAAAAAGCCTTCGGTGTCAATATCCAGCCTGCCCGCAGGGAAAAGCGTAAAATATTTGTACTCCTCTCCCAAAAGGTCAAGAACCGTTTTTTTATGCTTATCTTCGGTTGCGCTGATGTACCCTTGCGGCTTGTTCATCATAAGATAAATAAATTTTTCATAATTTATCTTTTTGCCGCCGCAATATACCTCGTCGCCCTCGTCCACAGCGGTCTGCGCCGCTTTGCAAACCGTGCCGTTTACCGTAACAAGTCCTTTTGAAATCATCTTTTTTATGTCTTTGCGGCTGCCTAATCCGCAGTCCGCCAAAAATTTGTCCAGCCGCATTTTTTACCTCTTTTTCTGCGCTTGCGTATCGTTTATTGCCGAAATAAATCCGTCGATTTTCGGACTGACAATATCCGCCGCAATAATTTTTTTCTGATATACAAAAACGTTTATATAAGCATATTTTAGGTCGCGCGGATGATTTAAAAGGCGGTAGGAATAACGGTCGGTTACTGCGCCGCGGTATTTTGAAAGGTCAAAGCCCGCGCGTTTTTGAATTTCGTTGTATTCATTAAGAGTGTGGTCGAACGTAATTGGAATTTGCACCTTTTCGCATAAATACGGCGTTTTTTCTACCTGCCATCCGTATTGTTCGATAAATTCAATGCGCCCTTTGTCTGTATCGGCGTCAGGACTTTTAACCGGTTGAAAAAATATCGCCGCCGCACCTACGGCAATTATTGCCGCAAAACAAAAATGCTTAAAATATTTTTTGAAAAAATTCACAAACAGCCCTCTTTTTTAAAAAATTCTACTAAATTTTATTAAAAATTTTGAGCCGATATGAACAGTATATTAAAAATCGTTAAAAAAATCAACAGTTTAAATTAAAAATTTATTTGTAAAAAAATTTTTTTAGGTTACATAATTTTTTTGTTAAAATATTTGAAATATAAATGTAAAATTTGAATAAAACCGCGCAATTAATCCACATATCCACAGAGTTATCCACAAAAACAAGCCTTATTTTGAAGTTAAAACATAAGTTATCCACAGGTTTGCATAAAAATTGTATAATTTGACTTTTAAAAAAATACAGGTTTACATAATTATTTTTGCGGCGAATTTTGTAATATTTTGTAAAATTATATCCAATATTACCCAAAAACGCCGTCGCAAAAAGGAAAATTGATATGCTGCCTATTTGCAAAAATTTTGATTGGGAAAAATTATTGAAATCGTTTAAAAAAACTCTTGCATTTTTTGAAAATTTGTGATATCATATCATCTGTACGATTACGCACGCACAAAAAATTCCAATCGTGTGGCCTTATTTTTAAGGCTGATATTTTGTGCGGAGGTACAAACAAAAGGAGGAATTTTAAATGTCAGTTATTTCAATGAAACAGCTCTTGGAAGCAGGTGTTCACTTCGGTCACCAGACAAGAAGATGGAATCCGAAAATGGCGGAGTACATCTACACAGAAAGAAACGGTATCTATATTATTAATCTTCAGAAAACCGTTAAAAAAATCGAAGATGCATATGCGTTTGTTAAAGAAATCGCAGAAAACGGTCAGGACATTTTGTTTGTCGGTACCAAAAAACAGGCTCAGGATTCTATAAAAGAAGAAGCAGAGCGCGTTGGAATGTACTATGTAAACGCAAGATGGCTCGGCGGTATGATGACAAACTTCAAAACCATCAAACAGAGAATTGAAAGATTAAAACAGCTTAGAAAAATGGAAGAGGACGGCACATTTGACCTTCTCCCCAAAAAAGAAGTTATCAAATTAAACCTCGAAATTGAAAAGCTTGATAAATACCTCGGCGGTATTAAAGATATGAAAAAACTCCCGGGCGCGCTCTTTATTGTTGACCCGCGAAAAGAAAAAATTGCTGTTGCAGAAGCTAAAAAGCTTGGTATCCCCGTTGTTGCCATTGTTGATACAAACTGCGACCCCGATGAGGTTGACTATGTAATCCCCGGCAATGATGACGCTATAAGAGCTGTTAAGCTTATTACCGCTACAATCGCTAACGCTGTTATTGAGGGCAGACAGGGCGAGCAGCTTGCACCCGAGGCTGAAAAAGAAGAAGCGGCAGAGTAACAGCCGTTTTGCGAAAGGAGAAAACTTAATGTTTACAGCAAAAGATGTAAAAGAATTGAGAGAAAAAACAGGCTGCGGTATGATGGACTGCAAAAAGGCACTCACCGAGTCTGACGGCGATATGGAAAAGGCTATGGAATTTTTGAGAGAAAAAGGCCTTGCAGCCGCTACAAAGAAGGCAGGCAGAATTGCTGCCGAAGGTATCGTAAGCGCTTATACAAGCGACAACGGTTCGGTAGGCGCAATCATTGAGGTTAACTCCGAAACTGATTTTGTCGGCAAAAATGCTGATTTTAAAGCGTTTGTAGGAAACCTTGCAAAAATCGTTGCAGAGAATAATCCTGCTGATTTAGATGCCCTTAACGCTCTTAAATATGATGATACAAAGACTGTTGAGGAGGAGCTTCGCGAGAAAATCCTCACAATCGGCGAAAATATGAAAATCAGAAGATTTGCACGCTTTGAAGGAAACATTGTAACTTATATTCACGGTGAAGGCAGAATCGGTGTTATGGTTAAGGTTGAAGGAGACCTTACAGATGACGCAAAGGCTGCTGCAAAAGACGCTGCAATGCAGATTGCCGCTATGAATCCGCTCTATCTCGATAAAACAACCGTTCCCGCAGAAGATCTTGAGAAAGAAAAACACATTATTCTTGCTCAAATGAAGGAAGACCCCAAAAATGCAGGAAAACCCGAGAATATTCTCGAAAAAATGCTTATCGGAAAGATTAATAAATTCTATGATATTAACTGCTTAAATCAGCAGGAATTTGTTAAGGATTCAAACTATAAGGTTGAAAAATACCTTGCCGAAAAAGGCATTAAGCTTGTTGATTTTGTCAGATTTGAAAAGGGCGAAGGCCTTGAGAAAAAAGAAGAAAACTTTGCTGACGAAGTTGCAAGTATGATGAAGTAATTTTTTATTTTAAAAGCGCTTAAGGAATTTGCCTTAAGCGCTTTTTGCATTTAGTGCAATCGTATTTAAAAAACGGATTTGCAAAACCATTTGTTCAGTAGACATTATTTAAACCCGATATTGAAAATACAACAAAAATTCAAATCTTCTAAAAAAAATAACGGATTTTTAAAAATCCGTTATTTTTTTTGTTTTTAATATTTATGCTATCTTTGAACACGTCCGCTGCCGTCGCCGCCCATAAGGCTTTTAACTTCATCAACGGTAACCTCGTTGAAATCGTGCTCAATTGTGTGTTTAAGACACGAAGCCGCAACCGCAAACTCAATGGCATCCTGACCACTGTATCCTTCTCTGAGGGCGTAAATTAAGCCGCCGCCGAAGCTGTCGCCGCCGCCCACTCTGTCAACTATGCGCACAAGATAATTCTTTGAGAAGAACACCTCACCGTTTTTATAAAGCATAGCCGCCCAGTTGTTGTCGCTTGCGGAAATACTTCCGCGGAGCGTAATTGCAACTGTGGGAATGTTAAATTTCTTTGAAAGCGTTTCTGCAACCTTTATGTAACCGTCCTTCGAGAGTGTGCCGCCTGTAACGTCGGTGTTTTCAGCCTTTATGCCGAATACCTTGTCGCAGTCCTCCTCGTTGGCAATGGCAACGTCAACATATTCCATAAGCGCGCCCATAACCTTGCCGGCTTTTTCGCTTGTCCAAAGATTTTTTCTGAAATTCAAATCGCAACTTACTGTAATTCCCTTTTCCTTTGCCGCTTTTACCGCGTCAAGACAAATAGCGGCGCAGTTGTCGGAAAGCGCCGGAGTGATGCCTGTAAAGTGGAACCAATCAGCACCGTTGAAGATTTTATCCCAGTCAAAATCCGACGGCTCTGCCATTGAAATTGCAGAATATTTTCTGTCGTAAATAACCTTTGACGCTCTCTGCGACGCGCCTTTTTCAACAAAATAAAGACCGAGTCTTTCACCACCGATTACAATGTCGGAGGTGTCAACATCGTGAGCCTTAAGCTCTCTGATAGCCGACTTTGCAAGGTCGTTTGCAGGCATTTTTGTAACGTAAGATGCTTTAACACCATAGTTTGCAAGCGAAACCGCAACGTTCGCCTCGCCGCCTGCGTAAGAAATTTCAAATTCCTTAGCCTGAACAAATCTCTGATAATTCGGGGGATTTAAACGCCCCATAACTTCACCGAAGCATACTACTTTCATAGCTCAATCTCTCCTTATAAAATATATATTTCAGGCATAGAAACTGTTGCTTCTATGCCTTGAAAACAAAATATTAATATAAATCCTTTGTGTACCACAAATTAAAGTACGGCATTTTGGCAAGCGAAACAATAAAGACAACAATAAGGATTGCCGAAACCGCCAAAAACGCCAAAATAAGCGCAGTCTGCGCCTTTTTGGAAAGTGTAAATTTCTGCCAAAACGAGTGGTAAGCAAAACTTAAAACCCAGTAAAGCACAATCAGTGCTATTGTAACGATTGCCGCGTTTTTTGCCGATATAAACGGAACGCCGCGCATCGAAAAAAAGCATACTGTCAATATGGAAAAAAGCAGCGAATATTCTGCGAAAAATTCGCTTTTTTTAAGCGACAGCACCGCAAAAACAGCTGATATTACCCAGCTTGCAAAGCTTAAAATCAAAAGCGTATTGTAAAGCGGAAGCACCGCGCCGATTTGACCGAAAAGACGGGTATAAACGAAAAATATAAATGTTAAAAGCGCCATACTTACTACTGTTGAAAGAAGCATTGCGTTTGAATGTTTTTCTTCAAGAACACTTTTTTGGATATTATTCATTTTTCTCTCCTTAATATATTGCAGCGGCAATTTTTCTGATTTTTACCTTTCCCAGCCGCCTTTTTCATACATACACGCAGATATAACCGCCACGGGGGCAGTTTCTGTGCGAAGAATTCTCGGGCCGAGCGTAACGGTTTGGACGCCGTTTTTTGCGGCAAACTCCACTTCGGAGGTGTCAAAGCCGCCCTCGGGACCGATAAACACAGCAATGTCATTTTTATCGGAATTTTTTAGAATGGTTTTAAGTGAAATTTTTTCTTCGTTTTCGTACGGCATAAGCTTTAACGCACCGCTTTCAACCGACAAAACCGCATTTTCGAATGAAACGGGAGGCAAAATTTCAACCCGTTTTCCTCGTCCGCACTGTTTTGCCGCCTCGTCGGCAATTTTTTGCCAGCGCGCACGTTTTTTTTCGCCGTCCGAAATTTTTACAACCGAGCGTTTTGTAATTGTCGGCACAATTTTCATAACGCCGATTTCAACGCATTTTTGTATAATATATTCAAGCTTGTCAGATTTTGGCAGCCCTTGAAACAACGTTATATTAACAGGCGGTTCAAGCCTGTTTTCGCAAATCGACAAAACTGACAGGTTTACTTCTTTTTCGTTGATTGCTGTAATTTTACAAAGATAATCGGTTTTGTTAAAGTCGCACAGGGTTATTTCGTCGCCTTCTTTAAGCCGCAAAACCTTTCTCATATGCTTTACGTCATCGCCCGTTATAACAGCGTTTTTGTCGCTTGGACGAATGTTTTCGGTATAAAATCTATGCAATTTATTTACCTCTTTGAAAAAATCAAAAATATATATTAAATATTTTAACATATTTTTGCCATATAATCAAGCAATTTTTGTAATTTTATTTAATTTTACGTTTTTTAACACACAAAATTCAAAAAATTTTTGAAATTATTGAAATTTTTTATCAGGATATAAGTTTTCAAATCAGGTTAACTTAAAAACGATAAAAAAGTCTTGAGGTGAGAAATGTGAAATTTAAAAAAATTTCAATTTTTGTTTTTATTATAGCTGTCTGCGGTTTTCTTTCATATATAACGGTGGAATTTTTGGGATTGCCCGATAAATTTATTGTTATGGAGGGCGAAAACGCGCGCCACGGAAGGTTTTTTTCGGCACAGATTGAGGCGGGTGACGACGGAGTTTTAAAAGACGGAGTTTATCGGGGCGGCGGCGCAAAAAATCAAAATTTTAACGCTGATGTAAAGATGTTTGGACTTCTTGACGTAAAGAGGGCAAAGGTTGAGGTAATACAAAACAGAAAACTTATTGCGTGCGGCAGCAGTATCGGTGTAAAGCTTTATACCGACGGCGTTCTGGTTGCGGACATAACGGAATTTGAGCAAAAAGGCGGCGGAAGTGTTTCTCCGGCACGCGGTGCAGGACTTAAA
>JALEIO010000061.1 GCA_022769845.1 Oscillospiraceae bacterium | reverse complement strand
GCAGGCACAACTTCAATGGAAGTGCGTGTGGATACATTTGTGGAAAAACTTGACGGGGAGAAAAAAGAGATAAATAGAGCATATTTTGTTATGGTTGCGCTTGACGAAGATAAAAATCCTACAAAAGTGCCTAAACTTATTATTGAAACTGATGAAGAAAAAGAAGAATTTGAAGCGGGCAGAAAGAGATATGAGCTGAGAAAGATACGAAAAAAAGAAAATTATTAAAATGTTCCTCGAGGAACATTTTATTTTTGTAAACGAAGACATAATCAATTTATTATAATATAAAATTTTAAAAAATCTTTCACAAAAATTTAGTTATTTGCAGATAAACTATTGCACAGTTATATAAAAATGTGATATACTGTTAAATGATATGCAGATAAATAAAAGAAGGTGAAAAGATGGGTAAATGTATAGCCGTAGCAAATCAAAAAGGCGGCGTAGGAAAAACAACTACATCTATAAATTTGAGTGCAGCCCTCGGCGAGTGCGGAAAAAGGGTGCTTTTGATAGATTTAGACCCACAGGGAAACGCTACCAGCGGTGTGGGCGTTGAAAGAAATGAAAATATAAAGTCTGTTTACGATGTTTTGGTAAACAGCACGGCAATAGAGCAGGCAATTATTGTTACAGAATTTAAAAATTTGTCAGTTTGTCCGTCAAATGTAGACCTTGCAGGAGCGGAAATCGAGCTTGTCGGTGTGGAGGACAGAGAAAACTGTCTTAAAATTGCAGTTTCAAAGGTTAAAGATGAGTATGATTATATAATAATAGACTGTCCGCCGTCACTCGGATTGTTGACTCTCAACGCTTTTGTATGTGCCGACACAATTTTAATTCCGATTCAGTGCGAATATTATGCTCTTGAAGGTTTAAGTCAGCTTATAAAAACAATACGCATAGTAAAAAAAGGACTAAATCCGTCACTTGATATAGAAGGAGTGCTTCTTACAATGTTTGACGCACGAACAAATTTATCAATACAGGTTGCGGACGAGGTTAAAAAGTATTATCCGAAAAAAGTTTATGCGTCAGTTATACCGCGAAACGTAAGGCTTTCGGAAGCGCCGAGTTACGGTCAGCCTATCACGGTATATGATGAAAACTCAAAGGGTGCGGAAAGTTATATAAAACTTGCTAATGAAGTGATAGAAAGAAACGAAGAGGTGAAATAAAATATGAAAAACGGTGGTTTGGGCAGAGGCATTGAAGCGCTTTTGAACAACACAGGGGTAACACAGGATAATCCGTCGGTTGTGGAACTTAAAATTGTGGATATTGAGCCAAACAAAAATCAGCCGAGGTCAAATTTTGACGATGAAAAATTAGAGGATTTAGCGGCGTCAATACGCGAACACGGCGTTATTTCTCCAATCTTGGTAAAAAAACAGTCAAACGGATTTTATAAAATAATAGCAGGGGAAAGGCGCTGGAGAGCGTCAAAAAAAGCCGGTAAGAAAACAATTCCCGCTATAATAAAGAATTTTACAAATCAGCAGATACAAGAGGTTGCGCTGATTGAAAATCTTCAAAGAGAAGATTTAAATCCTATTGAAGAAGCTCGGGGATATAAACAACTTATGGAGGATTTTGAACTTACACAGGAACAAATTTCTCAAAAGGTAAGCAAATCTCGTTCAACGGTTGCAAACTCGCTTAGACTTTTAAACTTATCCACAAAGATATGTGGATATCTTGAAAACGGAAAACTTTCAGCCGCACACGCAAAATTGCTTCTTTCTGTTACAGACAAAGACTTGCAGGAAAATTATGCAGATATCGCGGTTTCCGAAAATCTTACTTTAAGAGAATTGGAAAAGCTTATAAAAGAAAATCCGAGCGGCAAGCCTATTGAAAAAAAGAAAAAAGAAAAGAAAGAAGATTTAAATTTAAAGCTTGCACTTATGGATTTTGAAAAGAAAATGGAAAATTCACTCGGCACAAAGGTTAAGGTTATAAACGGCAAGAAAAAAGGAAAAATAGAAATTGAGTATTACGGCAGCGCAGATTTGGAAAGAATTTGCAGAATTTTGAATATAACCTGAAAAAACGACCTCTGAAATTGAGCTGTAATAAAATTTTGAATGATACATAATGTGATTTTATAAAAAACAGAAAAATCGCATTACAACTCAAAATTTAAATTATAAAAGCATATGGTATAAAAATAAAATTGTTCCTCGAGGAACATTACAGGAGAAAGCTATGAACAGTAAAGTTAAATTTTTGTGGATTTATACGGGAATATTGTTTTCGTTTGCACTGATACTTATAATTTTTGCGTATCTCACGCAAAATAATATTTCCAAAGAAAATGAAGTCATAAACAAAAATATGAGCGGATATAAAGCAAGTATTGAAAATCTTACAAAAGAAAATGAAAAGCTAAAAGCTGAACTCGACAAGCTGAATACAGAACTTGCTGAAGAAAAAGACATTAACAGCAAATACTTTGAAATTGAAAAAAATGCAAATACAGAAGAAATTGCGTCTACAAATGAAAAAATTAAAAATGCATTTTCGGAGTACGCAAAAGGTAATAAAAACGGCGCAAAAAATATTGTAAAAGATATTGACAAATCGAAAACAGGCGATTTGCAAGCATACATTATAGACAAAATTAATGAATAAAAGGGGTAGTAAAAATGCTGGACATTAAGGTAATCAGAACAGAAACCGAAAGAGTAAAAAAAGCTCTTGCGCGCAGAAAAGAGGTTGTGGATATTGACGCTCTTCTTGCGCTTGACAATGAAAGACGCGAGGCGTTGTTTGAAGTAGAAAAAAAGAAAAATGCGCAGAACGAAGAAAGCAAAAAAATTCCGCTTCTTAAAAAAGAGGGCAAGGACGTAAGCGCAATTTTTGAAGATATGAAAAAGTTGTCGGCAGAAATTAAAGAATATGACGAAAAAATAAGAAATCTTGACGACAAAATTTATAAAATTATGCTTACAATCCCCAATATTCCTGCTGATGACGTTCCGGACGGCGAAACAGACGAGGATAATGTAGAAGTAAGAAAATTTATGGAGCCGACAACGTTTGATTTTGAGCCTAAAGCGCACTGGGATATAGGTGCAGACCTCGATATTCTTGACGCTCCGACTGCGGGAAAGGTTACCGGTACGAGATTTACATTTTATAAAGACAAAGGTGCGCGTCTTGAAAGGTCGATAATCAATTTTTATCTTAATACGCACACCGAGCAGAGCGGATATGTTGAGGTATTTCCGCCGTATATGGTTCACAGAAGAAGTATGATTGGCACAGGTCAGCTTCCGAAATTTGAGGAAGACGCGTTTAAGGTTACAAATACCGATTACTTTCTTATTCCGACCGCTGAAGTGCCTGTAACAAATATGTACCGCGACCAGATTTTAGACGGAAATAAGCTTCCTATTAAGCACGTTGCATATTCTGCTTGCTTCAGAGCAGAGGCAGGTTCGGCAGGTAAGGATACAAGAGGGCTTATAAGACAGCATCAGTTCAATAAGGTTGAGCTTGTTAAATTTGCAAAGCCGGAAGATTCATATGAAGAGCTTGAAAAACTCACACGCGATGCAGAAAAAGTGCTTCAGCTTTTGAAGCTTCCGTATAGAGTTGTTAAAATATGTGTTGGAGATTTAGGCTTTACAGCGGCAAAAAAATACGATATAGAAGTTTGGATGCCCAGCTACGGAAGATATGTTGAAATTTCGTCGTGTTCAAACTTTGAAGATTTCCAGGCAAGAAGAGCAAACATCAAATTTAAAAATGCACAGGGTGACAAGGCGCAGTATGTTCACACTCTTAACGGAAGCGGTGTTGCAATAGGAAGAACAGTTGCGGCAATTTTGGAAAATTATCAGAATGCAGACGGCAGTGTGACGGTTCCTGAGGTTTTGAGACCATATATGGGCTGCGATGTTATAAAATAATAGAATTGTATTTTATACCCTTGCAAAAAGCAGGGGTATAATTGCGTATAAAACAAGGTGATAAAATGAAAAAAAGTGCAAGCATTGCAATGATATCGGCCGCCGCGGTGCTTTGGGCAATGATAGGATTATATACTGATGTATTCGGAAAAATGGGATACACAAATATGCAGATTATTTTTCTTCGCTCGGCGGCAACGGTAATATTTATGGGAATTTTCCTTTTTATAAAAGATAAAAAGTTATTCACAGTAAAACTGAAAGATATGTGGATATTTATAGGAATGGGATTTTTAAGCTTTTGTATGTTCAATTTTTTATATTTTAGTTCAATAAAGCTTAATAATTCGCTCTCAATGGCGTGCATATTAATGTACACTGCACCGATTTTTGTAATGCTGTTTTCGGCGGTACTTTTTAAAGAAAAAATAACGGTAAAAAAAATGACAGCCCTTGTTCTTACACTTTTGGGATGTATTTTTGTGTCGGGAGGAAACGCCTCAATGACACCGTTGGGACTTGCCGCGGGGCTTGCAACCGGTTTGGGATACAGTCTTTACAGTATTTTCGGCACATATGCGATAAATAAAAAATATTCTACATACACTGCAACATTTTATGCATTTTTATTTTCGATGATAGGTTCGTTTTTTATGTGCGACGCACCGGGAGCGGTAAAAATGTGCATTGCAAAACCAAATAACATTTTTCTGTTTTTGTCGTTTGGCATTGTAAATACCGCGCTGCCGTATATGCTTTATACAAAAGGATTGGAAAAAATAGAAGCGTCAAAAGCAGTAATAATTTGCTGCATAGAGCCGGTTGTTGCTACGATTTTCAGTGTTGTTATATTTAAGCAAGATTTTGGAATTTTGTCGTTTTTGGGAATGATTTCCATTTTTGCAGCTATTGCAATGCTTAATATAAAGATTAAAATACGGACATTTAACAAACAAAATGTAAATATTTAGAAAATCTAAAGGGCGGTTATAAAAACCGCCCTTTAGATTATTGAAGAACCTGAAACAATTCGTTTGAATCGTTCTTATATTTGTTAAAATAAACCCGGAATGTTCATTCCACCGGTCATTTTACTCATTTTTTCCTGATTTTGCTTATCTATTTTTTTGATAACGTCATTAACCGCAACCAAAATTAAATCTTCAAGCATTTCAATATCATCTGGGTCAACTGCGTCGGGGCTTATTTTAACCTCGGTAAGCTCCTTTTTACCCGACATTTTAACCGTTACCGCACCGCCGCCGGCAGTAGCCTCAAACTCTGACTGCTCCAGCTCCTCCTGCATTTTAACCATATCCTGCTGCATTTTCTGCGCCTGTTTAATCATATTATTCATATTGCCCATGCCCATACCCATAGGCATTCTTCCTCTTGCCATAAATTTTATCCTCCGTTATTTAAATTTGATATTTTATGCGTTGTTAACGCTAAATATTGAAAATTTACTTCAAAAATTCGCCGTTTCGGGCGTTGAAATAATAATTTTTTCCGTCGCTTGTTGAAATTTTGTAGCACGGTGCGGCGGTAACGTTGAGTTTTTCTATATTCCTGCTTGAGTCGGAAATATAATACCCAAGCTCAATTTTATCAATGTTTATAAAGTTTTCTGATGACGCAATATTGGAAAAATCAATAAGCACGCCGGTAAGAGAAACAATATCAGACATATCGCTGCTTTTTTTCGGCTTTGTTTCAGGAAAATACCAGCTGCCCGAAATTTTAACTTTGCCGCCTTCCGAAATAAGCTTGAGCGATACGTCAAAAACCTTGTAATCCTTTATTTGAAGATAAACAGTTGCCTTTGCGCCGTCAGTGATAATTTTTGTATTATCCTTAATTCCAATTTTTTTAAGCACCTTTTTTATGTCGTTTTCGCTTTTTATACTGCCCTCTGTTTCAATATAAAAAGTTTTTTCGTCAACGCGATTAAATTCGCTCGGAAACAAATGTGATACAACTGCGTTTTTTAGTTCAATAACATTTAAATTAACCTGTTTACGCAAAATTTTGTCGGCGTCAACGTTAATGTTTTTGCTTTTTAAAATTTTTACCGTTCCGTCAACAGTATCGTCGCTTATATTTGAAAATTTTGCGTTTTGAAAGGATATAAACGCAATCAAAAAAACGTTGAGCGCGGCGAACAAAACGATAAGAAAGGTTTTAAGTTTTTCCCAGTTTATAACAAACACCCGCCCTTCTTATTTTATAAGAATGGTTTTTCCGTTGTCGCTTTTTGCGGCGTAACTCATTGTATAAACTCCGCCGTTGTTAATATATGCAGGAAAAATTTCTTTTACATTGGTATTTTTAAGCTCGGACTGCGACGAAAAAAGCTTGTCGAGCGCTTCTATTGTGGATATATTTTCAATTTTGGTGTCACCCTCGTAATAAATTCGGATAAGCTGTTTGTACGAAGTGATTTTTCCGTTGGAAACATTCATTGTAAGAGCATACGGCGTAATGCCGCCGGTAAGCGAGTTTTGAACGTCATCGCGTATTAGAGTGCCGTTTATATAATAATTCATAGTAAATTCAACGTCGGACAAATTTCTGTTTACAATGTCGCCCGTGAGGCTCAAATTAAGCTCGCTCTGCGGCACAACGCTTGTCCAGAAATCCGTTACAAAGTTGAGCGACGCGGTAAAAATGTCATTATAATCGGCGTTGTTATTCACGGGCAGTTCAATGCCTTTGTCGGGCGCGATTGCCTTGTATTCAAAATATCCGCTCGGATGAATTTTTATTGAACCGTAATTTTCAACGTAAACAATAGCCCCGTCCGGGTCTGTGTATTTTCGCGCGGTGCTTATATTGAAGCTGAATTTTTTTAAAACAGCATTGACCGTTTCGGGTACAAAATCCTTATCAGAACGCGAAAAAACGGGATTTATAGAATAAAGCGAGCTGTGAGTTGTTCGGTTTATTGACAGTATTACGTCGGGCGAAATAGTAACGTTCTGCGACGCAGAATTGATTTTGTCAAAATTAAGCTCAAACGAATAAGGCAAATCGCCCGTGGTGCTGCTTGAATGGCGTGTAAGAAGATTTTCAAATTCCTTTTTGTCATACCGAACACTGCATTTTTTTATACTTCCGTCAATATGGTTTCTAATATAAACGTAAAGATTTGACGACGCAATATCTCCTTGCGAAATGACAAAATCGCGGATTGTGACACCCCCTGTTTTAACCTTCTGCACGCCGAGGATGTTGCCCAGAACGTTTGCGTCATACGCAACGGGATACGAAACAAAAATAGATTTTGCCTTAAGCGCGGCGTTCCATTCGTCTAAAGTGGATTTTGTAAAGCTGTCGGCTGTAAGAGCACTTATAAATATTTTTTTTACCGGTGTTATAAGAATGTCATATGCGTCATCGTTTTCGTAAAAAATACTTCTTTTTGACGCATTGTTCACAACCAGCTGCTTTGGCAGAGCAAGCTTTTCTTTTGAAAGGCTGCCGCTGTTTTTAAGAACTTTCTGCCCAAAAAGCTTTTGCGTAATATTAGAAAAAAAATTATAGCCGTCGGGCCATAATTTTTTATCAAACCAAATATTTAACGTAAGACAAATACTGCTGATTATAAGAATTGCCAAAACAGCGTTTTTAATTCTTTCTTTATTTTTCATAAAACAGTACCTTTTTATTCGGTGCTAATTAAGACGGCTTGAAATGAAGGTTCTAAGATTACCCACATAAGCTTCGCTTAAAAGCGTAACTTCAAGGCGCTTTGTCTGAATTGCGCCGTCTCTTTGCGCATAAACCAAAATTTTGTTAAGTCCTTCTTTTAAAAGAACCTGACGCGCATAAAGACCGCTTGCGCCGACTGCCGATTCTTCAAGCTTAACACCGTTGAAATATGTGTTGATTTTGCGGTACATTCCCGTTGCCGCATCATACATATAAATTGCAACCGTAGTTCCCGATTTTGCCGCCGCAGACACAACGCACACCGAATTTGACGTAGTTGTGCTGAACGAGTCGGGATTTAAAATATCCACAAGATTATCAACCGAGCCGGTATAGTTTACGCCCAGAAATTCAGGAGCGGCAAACGAAACGAACGGCACGGCAATAATGGATATACATAAAACGAGCAAAATTAATTTTTTCATTATTTTTACCTCCTTATTAGGTAAAACGCCCATATAAACTTACAATTTTTCATCTTGATAACATTATACAACATTAATGTTACAGAAACGTTACGGTTTGTTTAAAATAGCCTTACAATTATAGGTATTACGAAACATAAGTGTAAAATATTTTATTTGTTTTCGGCAATTTGCGGTTTTTGTGCGTCTTTTTCGCCTGTTGGCAAAATTATTACAACTTCAGTGCCCGCGCCGTAAATGCTGTCAATTTTTATACTGCCGCCGTGAGCTGCAATAATGTCGTGCGATATGGCAAGCCCGAGGCCTGTGCCGCCCTTTTCTCTTGAGCGCGCCTTGTCAACGCGGTAAAAACGCTCAAAAATATGCGGCAAATCTTCTTTTGGAATACCAATTCCGTTATCTTTGATTTTTATGTAGACATTGTCGTACATTTTGCCTGACGTAACATAAATTTTGCCGTCCGAACCGGTGTATTTTATGGCGTTGTTGATGATGTTTACCAAAACCTGTTCAATAGCGTCGCGGTCGCCGTTAAAATAAAGCTCGGACGATAGCGGCTCGTAGGTGAGAGTAAGATGCGCCGCCTTTGCGTTGATGGACTGCTTTGAAACAACGTTTTCCACAAGCGCTGACAGGTCGAACTTTTCTTTTTTAACGCCTTTTTTGCTGTAATCAAGCCGCGAAAGCACCAATAAATCCTTAACCAGGCGCGTCATTCTGTCCGACTCGTTGTTTATAATGTTTAAAAAATTTGCAAATGTTTCTTTGTCAAAATCATTTTCCTCAACTGAATTTAAAAGCGTTTCGGCGCACCCTTTTATGGTAGTAAGCGGCGTTCTTAATTCGTGCGATACGTTCGCCACAAATTCGCGGCGTGAATTATCCAGCCTTCGCTGCTCGGTAATATCCTGCAGAACCACCACAATTCCGCCGGTTTTTTCTTTGGTGCGGAATTTTGCAAAATAAAGCTTTATTTCCGTATTTGCGCGCTTTATCATTCTCTCCTGCGTGGACGAGCCTGTTGAAATTATCGCTTGTGAAATTTTGGGGTCGGTGTCCGAAAAAATATCGTCAAACGCCATATTTTCAATTTTGTGAATACGCATAAGCTTTTTCGCCGCGGGATTTATATGAATTATTTTTCCCGCCGAATCAAAAGCCATAACGCCGTCCGCCATATGCTTTAAAATGGTTTCAACCTTGTCTTTTTCGCTCTGAATTTGTTTGAGCGTATCGTTAAGCTCCACCGCCATATCGTTGAAGGTTTCGGTCAAAAGACCTATTTCGTCGCTTGATTTTACGTCGATTGTAAATTCAAAATCGCCCGATGTAATTTTTTGCGCTTTGCGCGTAAGCGAAGAAATAGGAGAAATAATGGTACGCGACAAAAGTATGCCGAACACTACCGATAAAAACATTCCGAGTGCCAACGACAAGAAAATAATTGTAAGAATGTTTCGTACAACCGAGTCTATTTCTACCTTTGAATCCTTAACGTAAACAATAAATTTCTGCCCTATCGGCGCGGCAAAATCCATATAGCTTGAGTTTGTTTCGGTGCTGTCCCCCACTTTTTTGTTCATTGCCGAAATTATGTTGGGCGTAATTTCAAGCGTTTTTGACAGGTCGGGATTGCTGCCGTAAAGAGCTTTTCCCGTTTGTATATCGAGTATGTAATAATTTCTGAAGGAGTCAATTCCCATCTGCCCCGAATATGCGTCAATGCTTTCGCGCAGCAGCTCCACGGCGTTTTCACTCTCTGATTTTTCCGCAAGCTGACGGCAGAACTCGTCGTTGTATACATTTAGCATCAGCGTTTTGAATTCGTCGTGATAAAATGCGTCAATTCGGTTAATCATAAATGTTCCGATTACAATAATAACCGAAATTGTAAGCACAACAAACATAGCCACAATTTTGTAGCTGATACTGCTTTTTATTTTGACTGTTTCTTTTGACGGATTTTTTTTCATTATAAATCTCTCTTATATGAAAACTTTATTATGCGTGAAAATAATATCCCACGCCGCGTTTTGTCATAATATAGTTAGGCTCGCTCGGGTTGTCCTCAATTTTTTCTCTGAGACGTCTTACAGTAACGTCAACGGTGCGCACGTCGCCGTAAAATTCGTAATCCCACACCTTGTTAAGCAGGCTTTCGCGCGAGAAAATTTTGCCGCGCTGCGTAGCCAAAAATTTTAAAAGCTCAAATTCACGGTAAGTAAGGTCAAGCGTTTTGCCGTTTTTTGTAACCTCATAACGCTCGGGAATAATGGTTAAATCGCGGTATGTTATGCTTTCGGCAACGTCTTTCTGCGCCGATTCGGTGTTTATACGGCGAAGGTTTGCCTTAACCCTTGCCAAAAGCTCGCGAAGGCTGAACGGTTTTGTCATATAATCGTCCGCTCCAAGCTCCAAGCCCAGAACCTTGTCAACCTCTTCTTCGCGCGCGGTAAGCATAATTATGGGCACAGATGATGTTTCGCGAATTTTTCTGCATACGCCGAAGCCGTCCATTTTGGGAAGCATAACGTCCAGCAAAATTAGGTCGGGACGACATTCCGCCGCCTTTTTAACCGCTTCCTCGCCGTCATATGCTTCTATTACTTTATATCCGCTTTTTACAAGATTTAATTTTAATATTTCAACAATCGGTTTTTCGTCGTCAACAATCAGTATTAAATTTTCCATAAAAATAACCCTTCTTTCAAAAACAGTTATACACCTTAATTGTATCATATAAAAAATATTTTTCAAGCATAATTTTAAAATTAGGGTTATTTTGTGAAAAATTGCTATTTTAGCCTCGGTTTTGATAAAAGCGCCGCAAGGTATCCGAACAAAATTGCGGCGGTAATTCCGCCTGCGGTTGCAGTAATTCCGCCTATCATAACGCCGATAAGCCCCTTTTCGTTAACCGCCTTTATAACGCCCTTGCAAAGCGAATATCCAAACCCGATAATAGGCACCGTTGCGCCTGCGCCCGCGTATTTTACAATAGGTTCGTATATGCCGATAAGCGTGAGAATTGCGCCTGCCACAACGTATGATACCATAATACGCGCGGGAGTAAGCTTGGTTTTGTCAATTATAATCTGCGCAATTACGCAAATAACGCCGCCAACCCAAAATGCCTTGAAAATATTATATAACATAAAAATTTTCCTTTCGTATATTTATTTGGTAGACATTATTTAAGGATATTTTCAGCTTTTTACGCCTCAATCGCTACTGCGTGGGCAATGGAAGGAATCGTCCTGCCCTGATTTGAGGAGGTGGGATTCATCAGCGCGCCGGTTGCGATAAGCAGAATGTTTTTTATCTTTTTGCATAAAAGGAGCTTGTATAAATATCCGCAGAATACCGACGCGCAGCAGCCGCAGCCGCTTCCGCCCGATTTTACGTTTTGATTTTCGGTGTCAAAAATCATATTTCCGCAGTCATAATGATTTTTTGAAATGTCAATATTTTGCTTTTTAAGCAGTTCGCAAAGAAGGGTTGACCCCGTGTTTGCCAAGTCTCCCGTAATAATCATATCGTAAAAAGACGCCTCGCGTCCTGTGTCGGAAAGATGCGTAAAAACAGTGTCTGCCGCCGCGGGAGCCATTGCCGCACCCATATTGTTTGCGTCGCTCACGCCAAGGTCAACAATTTTTCCTGTTGTTATGTGAGTAATTTTAGGGCCCTCGCCGTTTTCAGAGAGCACTGCCGCGCCGCTTCCGGTAACCGTCCACTGCGATGTAGGCGTGCGTGTGCTGCCGTATTCAAGCGGAAAACGAAACTGTTTTTCCGCTCCGCAAAAATGGCTTGAGGTGGTGCATACGGTCTTTTTTGCAAAGCCGCCGTCAATCATCATAGACGCAAGCGACAGCCCCTCCGCCATTGTGGAGCACGCGCCGAAAATACCGAAAAACGGTATGCCGAAATCTTTTATGGCAAAGCTTGAGGTGGTGCACTGATTGATAAGGTCGCCGGCAAAAATGTAGTCAATATCCGCAAAACGCACGTCCGCGTTTGCCGCTGCGCCGAATACCGTTTGCCGCAAAAGCTCGCTTTCAGCCTCCTCCCAGGTTTTTTTGTGCAGAAATTCGTCCTTGTATACCGTGTCGAAATATTTGCCGAGCGGACCTTCGCCCTCTTTTTTGCCGACCGATGCGTATGCGCCGATTATTGCAGGGCGCGATTTTAATTCAACGGTTTGTTTTCCGATTTTTTTGGTCATTTTGAACCTCCGGGATTGACAGTTAAAATTTTTATTTTTTGAATATTTTAAAATGATTTGTTTTTGTTAAAAAGCAAATCCGCAGTGCGTTTGTAATATAATTTTAAGATTTTCGGAAAATGCGGATTTATTATGTCAAAACAGCATTTTAAAAATATAATACACAATTCCGCACGCAACGGATGAAATTGCACCGAAAACGAGCACAGGTCCTGCAACGGTGAACATTTTTGCGCCCAGACCCAAAATATATCCCTCGCTTTTAAACTCCATTGCTGCCGATACAATGCTGTTTGCAAAGCCTGTAATGGGCACAAGCATACCTGCTTTTCCGTATTCGGCTATTTTGTCGTAAACTGTAAAAGCCGTCAGAAAGGAGCCGAGAAAAATCATTGCCATACTCGTAAAATTTGACGAAAATTCTTTAGAAAATCCGTACGATTTTATTATATCCAAAATAATTTGACCAACCGCGCAGATTGCACCGCCGATTAAAAAGGCAAAAAAACAGTCCTTTACAATTTTTGAATTGGGTGACGCTTTTTTTACCATTTCGTCATATTGATTTTTTGTTAAAGAACCCACACTGCGTCACTCCTTGAATATTCCCTTTCGGGTAATTTTTTTTTCAAAATTTTAAATATTGCCGCCGCGGATATTATTGCCGCCGCGACTGAAATAATATATTTCATCTTCATCACCCTTCATTATTATTGTAATTCAAGCAAAAATTTATTCGTTGTTTGATATTATTGCATAATTTTAATTAAAATAAACAAGAAATAATTGTGTAATGTTAATAAAAATCAAATATTTTTAAAAAAAGCTATTGACAAAGTTTATGTTCGGGATTATAATGTGTTCACAACAAAGGTCAAAGAAAGTCAAAGTCAAAAAAGCGAATGATTTAAACCTTTGCAAGTTTATCAAAAGATTGAGAGGGAAAGTCATATGAATATCAGTGATTTAATTGAGAACTTCATTGTGGATAAGCTAAATGACGAAAATGACGTTGAACTGAAAAGAAACGAGCTTGCAAACACGCTTGGCTGTGTTCCTTCTCAAATTAATTACGTTATTTCGACACGCTTCACAACAGAAAGAGGGTATATTGTAGAGAGCAGGCGAGGCGGCGGCGGATACATCAAAATCAGCCGTGTGGTTGTGCCCGAGGGTGATATTATGATGCACATTATAAATTCAATCGGGTCGCAAATTGATACTCGCAGTGTGGCGGCAATTTTGAAAAATCTTGTCGCAGACGGTTTTACCGATACAAAAACGGCAAAGCTTATTATGTCGGCATTGTCCGACAAGGCGCTCAATCTAATACCGTCGGCAAACGACCGCAACAGAGTAAGGGCGTCAATTTTCAAAAATATTTTAATAGGTCTTGTTTAAGGAGGTAATTTTTATGTTATGTCAGAAATGCGGAAAAAGAGAAGCTAATTTTCATTATACACAAATGGTAAACAATGTTAAAGCAGAGGTAAGGCTGTGTTCGGAATGTGCCCAAAAAATGGGTCTTATGAAGGGATTTGAACGAAGCTTTGAACGAAACTTCGGTTTTGATTCATTCTTTGATTCGTTCTTCTCAAGAGGCGCAGGCAGCATTTTCAATGCTCTTGAAAGCGCGTTTGACCATCCGAGAATGTTTAAAATCGACGGTGAAAAAATTTACCGAAACGAATTTGAAAGCGAGCTTGACAAAATGTTTTCGGGCTTCGGCGAGGAGGCGGCGAAAGAGAAAAATGCGGATAAAGCCGACAACAGCAACACCGGCGGTAAAATTGAGAATTTGAGATTGAGCCTTAAAAAGGCGGTTGAGCAAGAAAGATTTGAGGACGCCGCAAAATTAAGAGACGAAATTAAAGAGCTTGAGAAAAAGGAAAAAGGGGAATAATTTTTAAAGAAATTTCCTGAAAAAAGGAGGAATTTTTATGGAAAGCAGATTCAGTGAAAGAGCAAAAGCGGCGCTTAAAAACGCGCACACAACAGCTTACAATTTAGGATATAAATATGTCGGAACCGAGCATATCATAGCGGGAATTATAAAGGAGGGCACCTCGGGAGCGGCAAAGGCGCTTGAAAATCAGGGCATAGGCTATGCTGATTTTTGCGAGAAGATTACCGAAATTGCACCGCCCGATATGAGCGGCGGCTACAACACAACCTATTCTACAAATCTTCCCGTTAGCCCAAAGGCAAAGCAAATTCTTGAAATGAGCTATTCCGAGTCTGCTCGTTTCGGAGCAATGTATATTGGTTGTGAGCATATTTTGCTTGCAATTTTAAAAGAGGGCGACAACCTCGCGGCAAGAATTTTGTCCGAAATGGGATTTGACCCCAACGCGGCGGTTAACGAAATGTTCGTTTCGCCGTCAAAAGAAGGCGCCTCGACCGGCAGTGAAAGCCTCAAAAACCTTACGCAGTTTGGTATTGACCTTACAAAAATCGCTGCGGAGGGCGGCGTTGACCCGATAATAGGCAGAGACAAGGAAATTGAAAGGGTTATTCAGATTTTGTCAAGAAGAACCAAAAACAATCCGTGTCTTATAGGTGAGCCGGGCGTTGGTAAAACCGCCGTTGCAGAAGGCTTGGCGCAGAAAATTGTGTCGGGCGATGTTCCCGAAACGCTTAAGGGCAAAAAGGTATTTTCGCTTGATTTGTCATCTATGATTGCAGGCACAAAATATCGTGGCGAATTTGAGGAAAGAATTAAAAAAGCGCTTGATGAGGTTAAAAAGAGCAAAAATATAATTCTCTTTATAGATGAGGTTCACACTCTTGTCGGCGCAGGCGCGGCAGAAGGCGCAATGGACGCGGCAAACATTTTAAAGCCTATGCTTGCCCGAGGACAAATTCAGGTTATCGGCGCAACAACACTTGCGGAATATCGAAAAAATATCGAAAAAGACGCGGCGCT
>JALEIO010000060.1 GCA_022769845.1 Oscillospiraceae bacterium | reverse complement strand
GTCGGTTTGGGACCGTTGTTAGGCTTTGCCCAGTAAACAGCATTTTCGAGAATTTTTGTAATGTCCTCGCGCCAGTAAATCGGATATTCCTCGTGACCGGGGCGGAAGTAAAAAATCTTTCCGAGCCCGCGCTTGTAGCAGCAGCCGCTTCTGAAAACCTCGCCGCCCGAGAACCAGCTGATGAACACCAGCTCGTCAGGAGTCGGAATTTCAAAGCGCTCACCATAGGTTTCCTCCTGCGGAATTTCTATATATTCGTTAAGTCCGCTTGCAATGGGGTGGGAGGGTTCAATTACCCAAATGCGCTCGGTTTCGTCGTTTTCGCGCCATTTTGAGCGGCAAACCGTACCCATAAGCTTAACAAATGGTTTGCTTAAATGACCGGAGTGAAGAACAATAAGACCCATTCCGTCCAAAACTCTCGCCTTAACTTTTTCAGCAACCTCATCCGATACTTTGCTGTGCGCGATATGACCCCACCAGATGAGTACATCTGTTGTATTAAGGACATCGTCTGTAAGACCGTGTTCCGGCATATCAAGGGTAGCTGTTCTTATGTTAAATTCCTCGTTTCTGCCAAGCATTTTTTTGATTGCCATATGTATACCTTCCGGATATACCTTTGCAATCGATTCGCTTTCACGTTCGTGAACATATTCATTCCAAACTGTAACATTAATCATAAAAATTCCTCCGAAAAGTTATTTTGTTAATTTCATTATAGCCTAACAATAAATAAAAACAATAAATTTTTCGCAACAAAAATTATACTTTTCGCAACAAAATATATTGACAATAATTTTTGTGTGAGATACAATGGTGATATAAACAGTGAAGGTGATTTTATGATTGAAAAAAAACTGCAGGATATAGTTTATGAAAATTTTAATATAACGGCGTGCCTCGTTTATGGGCAAGTTTGGCGTGAGGAGAGTACATTTTTTTCTACAATGGGAAGACCGCGAAAAATAAACGGATTTTTTTATTTTTACGGCTGCGACGGCATTTATCGTCTAAAAAACGGCGAAGAAAAGCAGGCAAAAAAGGGAGATGTAGTATTTTTGCCGCCGCTTTGCGAATATGAGTCAAAGTTTTTGAATTCCGAAAAAAAGAATGTCGACTGTATTTTGGTAAATTTACTTTTTTCGGACGAGAACGGAAACGAATTTTTTCTGTCCGATGATCTTGAGGTTTTTACACCTAAAGATACTGAGCTTATAAGAAAAGCTTTTTGTAAAATGCTGAATTTATATAGCCAGCCAATTAAAAAAACAGCGGAAATGAAATCAATATCATATAAAATTATTTCATATTTCGGAACACTCAATAAAGAAAGCGGGATTGACATCAGTCGTTACAGATATATTGCAAAGGGGATAAAATATCTTGAAACAGATATAAAGCAAGAAAAATCTATCGAAGAAATTGCAAAAATGTGCAATATAAGCTCTGCGTATTTCAGACGGCTTTTCAAAGAATATTCAGGACTTTCACCCATAAGCTTCCGAATACGCAAAAAGCTCGATATGGCTAAAGATATGCTTGTAAACGGTACTATGAGTATTGTGGAAATCAGTGATTATCTCGGATTTGAGAACGTTACATATTTTACTCGGCTTTTTAAAGAATATGAAAAAATTTCGCCCGCAAAATTCAGGAATAATGCACGTCAAAATTAACCGTAATAAAATTATGTAAACTAAACTTCAAATTTTAAGCCGAACAAAAATATTGTTCGGCTTTTTTTAATTAATGTTTACTGAACAAATGGTTTTGCGAAACCGTTTGTGTGAAATTTACAATTTCACACCTAAAAACAGCATTAAAATGCTGTTTTTAGGTTCACGACATTGATTGACTGACTGAACAATTCTGAAACGCTTGCAAACCGCTATGCGGCTGCGTTTCAGAATTGTTCAGCAGCCATTAATTATAAAAATCGTCTTTAATTTTTTCTATTGCCTTTTTTTCAATTCTTGATACATACGAGCGTGAAATATTAAGCTTTTTGGCAATTTCGTTTTGCGTAAGCGGACTTTTTCCGCACAGTCCGTAACGCAGCTGCAAAACTGTGTTTTCACGCTGTAAAAGCCGTTTTTTCATACATTCATAAAGTCTTTTCACCTGCATTTTTAAGTCTACCTTGTCAAACACGTTTTCGTCCTCGTCATACAGTTTGTCAATCAGCGATACCTCGTTGCCGTCCTTATCTTTGCCTATAGGGTCCTGCAGCGATACATCACCGCTCCGTTTTTTCTCCGAACGAAAATACATCAAAATTTCATTTTCAATGCATTTTGCCGCATAGGTTGCAAGACGTGCGCCTTTATCCATATCAAAGGTTGTAATTGCTTTTATAAGTCCTATTGTGCCTATCGAAATTAAATCATCAGTTTCTGCGTCTTTTTCCGAATATTTTTTTACAATATGCGCTACAAGCCGCAAGTTTCGTTCTATCAATATATTTTTTGCTTCATTGTCGCCGTTTTTGTATCTCAAAAGATATTCTTTTTCTTCGTTGGGGTCAAGCGGCTTTTTAAATGTTTTTGCGCTTGAAACAAAGAGCGTCACAAAGCACATATGCGGCAGTAATCCCAAAAAAGACAACATTTATTGCACCTCCGATATAAATATTATATGCGTTTGATTTTGCCGCCGTGTTTGTCTTTTTATATTTTTTATCTGACATTTTGTAACATAAAACGACAATTTTTCATAATATAAAATACACCACTTAAGAAAGGAGGAAAGATGAAATGAACGAATTTGATAAGCCTAAAAACGATTGCCAAACCGTTGCATATCAGGATGTTGAGGTATGTGTACCTGTAACAATTAAGCCTTTTGCAAACGTTTCAACCCCAAAAATAAAATGCGAAGGGTCAACTGTTGTGTGCCCCGGTGATGATTGCAAAGGTAAATGCGGAAATATCTGCAAATTTACAATAAGTAAAAAAATAAGAGTAGAAATTCCGGTTGTTTTTGGTGCAAAAGCAGAGGTAGGGGCTGCTGCTATTGACTGCGGCGGTCTTGGAGTGGAGAAACACGACCCGTTTATGTGCAAGTAAGCCCTTAAATGCAGTAAATGTTGCAGGGGTAAGCCTTAAAATTTTTAGTTATCAATAAGCAAAGAAGCCGACGATATTCTGTCGGCTTTTCATAATTTTTATGGATGTCTGATTATGTATTTTCCGTTTTTCTGCAAAGGATTTATATTGTTCTTTGAAACGAAGGTTTCAAACAAAACTGAAATAAACTCCCACGTTTCTTTGTTTACATCACCCGTTTCCGAAATTCCGGCTGCGTTTTGAATATTTAGCACTGCTTTTTGAGTTCCTTCATCATATTTTCCGCTTATCTCAACATCTGGTATGGTTGAAATTTCGCCGCTGAGCGCCTTTAGCATTGCCTGAATTACATATACAATTCCGTTTTCGTCATTAGCCTTTATTACAAAATGCGGTGACGGAAAAACGCTTGTTTTACTCGGTTCGGCAAACTTTTTGAGTATATTTTTATATTCTAAATAAATTTTGTCCCAAGTTTCATTGTCAATAACTCCCGATTGCGGAAGGTTAAACAATCGCTGAAACTCCATAACGGCATTTTGCGTTTGGGAGCCTAAAATGCCGTCAGGAATAATTTTGGGTATATCGTTATCATATGAAATTCGTCTTAAAAATTGCTGAACGTTTCTTATAGGTTTGTTAACTGCCGATTGTTCTACAAGCACGTTTTTTACCTCCTTTTAATTGTCTGTATCGCCCATTTGAAGTTCTGATTTTGGGTATTGCGTCGGCATAACGGAATTATTTGAAACAAGATTTCTGTATACTCTGTTGATTTGCCGCAGTGTTTCAGCGTCCAGAATTCCGGTGGGCTGGATATTGTTTTTGCTTTGAAAACCCGCAATTTTAGCCTGCGTCTGTTTTGAAAATACACCGTTTGCCATAATTCTTTCACTTTGTGTGGTGCTGATTTCATTAAGCCTTTCCTGCAAAGCGCGCACATCACGGTTTATATCACCGTAGCTTAAATTAAGACTGTTCAAATACGTTGTTTCCTTTTCGATAGGACTCATTGCATTGTCAAGCGCGTCGCGTATGCCTATAAACATTTGATAAAGCACATCCCAGGTTTTTTCATCAACAACGCCCGTTTGCGGAATATCATGCATTTTTTGCAGTTCCTTTACGGCTATTGCGTCATTTTCGTTAAAACGACCTGTAAACTCCACGCTGGGAATATTGGGATAAAACCACGATACAACCTGTAAAAGATACTGTGTAACAAAAACCTTTTCGCCCGTATCACCGATTTTTATTGCATCGGGATATTCAAGAGATGATGAAAAATATTTCTGTCCTTCAGAATTAATTTCAGAAAGCCCCGTCATTCCGGTGTAAAGGTAAATCAACTTGTACCATGTCGCTTTTCCCACAATTCCGTCAACCGTAAGGTTAAAAATTTGCTGAAAAACTTTAACCGCCCTTTCGGTTGACTCTCCGAAACGAGAATCTACCTCAACCTTCGGTATAAGAGGATAATCCTCTGAAATTCGGTTTAAAGTAATTTGCACCGTTGCAACATCACGCGAATAATCTCCAAGCTTTACGGGTTCGGTGTATGACATACGAATTTCTCTTATAGGTGCATTACTTACAATTTCAA
>JALEIO010000055.1 GCA_022769845.1 Oscillospiraceae bacterium | reverse complement strand
TTGATTTTATTCCCGAAATGTGATATACTATACACAACAACCCGAAAGAGGTATGATTATGGAATATATTAAGGTTTCACAAGCGGCGGAAAAGTGGGGACTCTCACCGCGCAGAGTCAGACTTTTATGCGCTCAAAACAGAATAGATGGCGTTGTTCAAAAGGGCAAATTATATATGATTCCCGAAAATGCACCAAAGCCCGTTGATGCCAGAACTCTAAAAGGAATAAAAATATCAAAGGAACTCTCTCCTCTGCTGCTGAAAATTGACGCATTGAAAGCAGAGCTTGACAAAAAGCGTCCGCTTACGCAAGGCGAGGCAGAAAGATTGCGCGATGAATTTATGGTGGACTTCACCTATAATTCAAACGCAATCGAGGGTAACACGCTTACATTAAAGGAAACGGCAATGGTTTTGGAAGGTATGACAATTGACCAAAAACCGCTGAAGGATCATGTGGAGACGGTTGTTCTTTTGTCCAGAAAAATTCCGGACGATAGAATAGAAATCGACATTGACCTTGACGAGCTTGATATAACTACCGCTGAAAGTAAAGCGACCTATGAAGAAATCAAAGAATATGTGTTAAATAAATATCATTTCAAGGTATCAAGTTTGTATATTGCACAGATAAAAACAAAATACGGAATTAAAGAAGCAATAAATTATAATATTTCAAAAAAAGGCACAAGAGTTCCGCTATGTCCTCCTGATAAGGAGAATGCAATTACGGATGCATTAAAATATTACGGAATGATATAGAACATTAAACCGACGCTGCTACCGAATAGGTAACAGCGTCTATCAGTCATATGGATATACAGATTTAAAGACTACGGTATAGATTTCCTCAAGCGGTCTCGACTGCCATTCACGTACCACAGGCAGTATTTTATCAGTTATTCTGCTTATGGTGGTATCAGAGCACTCAAGCCCGTAAATATCCTTAATATGAGCCTCTATATCGTTTGTTGTCATTCCTTTGGCATACATAGATATTATCTTTTCCTCAACGTCACCGGTTAGGGTTGTTTGATTTTTCTTGACGAGCTGCGGCTCAAATTCGCCGTTGCGCTCTCTCGGAACTTTAATATCAGTCTCTCCAAAGCTTGTCTTCAGCGCCTTTTTGGAATAGCCATTGCGGCTGTTTTCACCTTCCTTGTTGCGATAATCATACTTTGTGTAGCCTAATTCATCGTCAAGCTCTCCGTCCAGACCGTTTTCAAGCATTTCTCCGACCATCATTTTAAATACGTCTTTTAGGTCATCAAAATTCTTTACGTCCAGTCCTTTCATAATATTGCGCAAATTTTCTTTGCGTTCTTGTTCAACTGCCCGTTCTTCGGACTTAATTTGTACCTTGGCATATTAAAAACCTCCAAAATGATATTTTTATTGCATTCGCAAAAAGGTTCCCGGCGTCCGTTCGAAATCTTTGATTTCGGCAACGGACAGGGTTCTTATTATATATCATCTTGGAGGTTTCGTAAAGACTTTACACAAAATTTGGGACCTGTTGACAAAGTAGAAATTTTGATTTGAAAAAAACATTTGGAATAAGGTTAATATTGGAATATTATGGTTAATTCGAATGGCTTGGGAGGGTCTCCCGCCACCTTTACGATTCGTTTTAGATTTAATGCCAACGCCGATAAGAGGCACTCTTCGCTCACGCGATTGAGTCCTCTTTTCCTTGCACGTTTTAAGTTGTGCTCGCGTTTGAGAACTGCAAATGTGCCCTCACTCCAGATGGCGCGCAGTCGTTTCATTGCTTTGTAATCCACTGTCCCGCATCTGTGCATATTTGCATAGAATGCTGGATAAAAAGGGCTAGCATTAATTCGAATACGTCCCCGATCCATTGCACAGTGTTCTAAGTATTCGCATCCCTTGCATTTGCTACGCAATCTGCTGTACACGCGGTAATAGCCTTGGCTGGTCTTCTTATACACCAATGCTTCGAAATTCAGATGGTGCCCTTTCATACACGTAAAGCAATCGTTTGTAGGCAAGTATGTAAAACCTTTACGCACTGCAGCATTATGAAATTCACGTCTGCTTACATAACCCGTGATCTCCAGCACTTCCAAACCGCGATGTACTGCTCCTACGTCATATCCCGCATCAAGTGCAAGGTTTTCTATCGTCAGGCCGGTCTTTCGCTTTATCTGGGATAAATGCTCTAATACAATATCACTTTCCCTCCTGTTGGCTGGATAACAATCTACCCCTATCACAATTCCATTTGTTGTATCCACTGTCATTTGCGTCAGATAACCAAGTCCTTTTTTCCGTTCCTGATGGATATACCCACATTCCGGGTCGGTTTTGCTTTTTAATACTGTCACTTCTTTTTCAGTCGGCACAGGTGCACGATATCCGCGTTGCTCAGACAATTCTTTGTCCAGTTCGTCCAAATAGTGAACGGTGCTTTTAAGAACGGTTTGAGTCACTTCTATCTTACTGGCGCTGGATACATTTGCCGGAATAAACGAACCATCGCTAACTACATGTTCCCCTGTCAAAATCCCTTGTTCTATACACCTTACAATAATATGATTAAAAATATCTTGAAAAAGCGTGTTATCATGAAATCTCCGCCGCCGATTCTGGCTAAACAAAGAGTGTTCCGGTATATTATCCGATAAGTCTAAGCCGCAAAACCAACGGTATGCAATGTTGAGCTGCACTTCTTCAACCAGTCGGCGTTCGGATTTTATACCGTATAGATATCCGATCAGCAGCATTTTTATCAGAGTAACGGGGTCAATAGATCTTCGCCCCTTAGTTGAGTCGAATGGTGCTGCCAGTTCATAAATGAATTCAAAATCCACAAGTTTGTCTATTTGTTTCAATAAATGAGTTTCCGGTACCAACTCACTTATGTCTATAAAAAGCATCTGCATTTACCCACTGTTTTTCCCCATCATTACAACCGCCTCCTCATGATTCTATTATACCATAAAAAGGCAGCCTTGTCTATTTGTCAACAGGTCCAACTTTATGCACTACCGCGCAGTTTGATAGCCGCTAAATTCACCTGAACAAGCTTTTGCGCAATGTTTAAAAATGCCCGTTTTGAAACGCATAAAAACTCTGCATTTAAGGCAGGAAATCCGAATTGCGGATATTCCTGCCTTAACAAATAATTTTTTATCATAGAAAACTCAAATTTGCATAAAAGTGCTAGCTAATACTCCCCCCGGATTATAAAAAAATCTCACACCGCCCTAATTGCTTTCAATCATTTTTTCTCTGTATTCTTTAGGCGTTAGTTTTTGTATTTCCTCAAATTTCACACAAAAGTAATTTGCGTCTTTAAATCCAACCTTTTGAGCCACTTCATATATTTTTACATTTTTATCACATAATAATACTTTAGATTGCTCTATTCTTATTAACGTCAAATATTTGTTAAAACTCATTCCCACCTTCTTTTTAAATAATTGACCAAGATATGACGAATTTATAAAATGCTTGTCCGCAAAAAACTGCAGGTTTATATTTTCATTATAATAATTATTATTAATATAATCTACAATATCTCCGATTATTCCTGAATTGTTTTTCTTTTTCTGCTCGTTAACTTCTCTTTTTACATTTAAACAAACATCTTTTATAAAATAACTGATTGTGCTTATAACTATATACGGCGATTTTTTCATAACAGAAAATTTATAAATATATTTAAGCATATTTCCGCTGTTGTCTGATAATATCGAACAACAATCGACAACTATATTATACACATACAAAATAACAGACTCTGGCAGAATCTTTTCAAACTCAATATTTTTAATAAATTTATTGATTGCAGTTTTTACATCGTCTTCCGTACCGTTTTTAACAGTATTTACTATATCTTTAAGTATGCCTGCATTGCTTAAAAAATGAGAAAATTTATAATCTTTATATTCATCATATATAAGAACGCTGTTTATTCCCTTATAAAATTTAATATCCTGCAAAAGCTTTACAGATTCTTTAGATAAGTATATTTCGTTAATCATACTTACCTTTTTTCCGCAATATACAGTAAATTTATATTCACAATTCTCTCTGATGTAATTATTTAAATTTCTTACAAACCTTTCAGCGCTGTCTGATACTTTATTTAATACCAAATCGTCAATAATAAACTGAACTTTTTCATACTCGCCTTTTATTATGTAATTTTCATATTCTTCGCCTATAAAATTTAAAAGAAGACTTCTAATCTTCTTATTTGCGTCCATAAAAGACAAATCGGATTTGCTGCTTATTAAGTCTTCTTCGTTTTCTATTTCAATGCAAATATACCTAAAGCACTTACTGTATGCAAATAATTGTATATCATCCTTATTAACTTCATCCTGCAATGTATTTGTAAGCGCATTTTTTAAATAATAATCAATTTGCTGGCTTATATAAGCTTTTTGTTCATTAATCGTCATTTTCAACTGTTCCAATACTTTTATAAGCTCTGTTTCCTCAATGGGTTTAAGCAAGTATTCGGTTACCTGATAGTCTATCGCTTTTTTTGCATATTCAAAATTATCATATCCGCTAAGAAGTATAAATTTAACTCTTGTGTTTATGCTTTTAATATGTTTAATCATATCAAGACCGCTCATTACAGGCATTTTAATATCTGTTATTATTACATCAACCGGATTTTTTTCAAATTTTGAAATTGCATCTTTGGCGCTGCTTGCCGTTTCTACTACTTTAAATCCATACTTATTCCAGTCTATAATATTTTTAAGCCCTTCCAATATCATTTTTTGGTCATCTACGAGCATAACATGAATCATTTTGACAACTCCTCGTATATTAAATGAATAATTTTCTAATCTTTTCAAACCTTTAACAGATTTTTGGTGTTATTAATCGCCCGCAATATCTTTTAAATTAATGCTTCTTAATAAATTCGGCAAGAAATCTAACTAAAATCCCGGCGTATGCTGTCGTCATACGAAATAGTAAGTGTGACTGCAGTAGTATTATTGTCAGATGATATTTTTAATTCATAATTGGAATTAAAATATGCGTTGAGGCGTGCTTGAACATTTTTAATTCCAATTCCGCTGCTGTGCCCTTCTTTTTTATTAAAAATATTTTCTATTGCTTCTTTAGACATTCCGGGACCGTTGTCTTTTACTGTAACAATCAATTTATCGCCTGCTGTATGTATTGACAGCTCTACCCTTTTATCTCCTTCGAGTTCGCAAACTCCATGAACAATTGCATTTTCAACAAAAACTTGAATACTCATTTTCGGAATTTTAAATTCATAGGCTTTTTCGTCAATATCTTTTATAATATCAATTTCATCGCGATAACAATATTTTTGAACGTCAAGATAAGCATTTACAAAAACCATTTCATCACTTACGCTTATTAAATCGCTGTTCCACGTTATAAGACTTCTGAACATTTTTGAAATATCCTTTATTATGGCTGACGTTTCAAATTCGTGGTTGTTATAGCTTTTCATTCTGACAACTTCCAGAACATTAAACATAAAATGAGGATTTATTTGGCTTTGCAGCGCGTGCAGTTCGGCAACGTTTTTTTGCTGCTTTATTTCAGCATTTTTTAAATTAACCAAATAAACTTCATTTATCAGCTTGTTAATTTTTTTTACAGCACTGTTTAACCCCTTTGCCAAAATACCTATCTCATCATTTCCTATATTACTTTCATCCACAAGTTCAAATTCCTGATTTTCTAACTTTTTTGCAATAACGGTCATTTCGTCAAGCTTCTTTATAACAGAATGAGTTAGATTATATATTACATATGACGCCAATGCTAAATTTAGCAATGTCAATATTAAAAACAATATTGTTTCGCTGTCAAAAATTTTCTTTGATAAATTATTGTTTTTAATACCAACCACCTTATAACCTTTTGGAAAATCCAACTCTTTTGCAAAAGAACAATTATTCTCATCAAAGGTTTCCGATATGGAATATGACTTTTCTTCCGAAGTAATTTTATTTGGAACACAAATAATTTTATTATCAGCGTCAATCAAGTACATATCTCCGCGTGTTGAAATATTACTTAATAACTCCGTTATTCTTTCCATATCAATATCAATCTTGAGCAAATTGTCCTTTTTCTTATTTATACCTTTATCAAGCCATCGAATAACGGATATTGTATTGCCGTAGTAATCATTTTCATATGTCGTTACCATAAAATTCTGTTTTGAATTTATAAATTCATTGTACCATTTGCTTTTCAAAATATTTTTATCAAACTTTCTTAACGATACACTCCTGTATAAACTATCGTTTTTTGTATAAAATCCAACGTCTGTTACAAATTTGTTCAGCTGAAATGAATATGGAATACTGTCAATTCTTCTGGCAATCTTGATAAAATCATACATTTGCCCATCTTTATATTCCAAAAGCGAGTATATTTCATCATCATAATATATTTGGTCGCTTAATAAAGAAACGTTGTCAATAAGCTTTTGTATGTTATCTGTCGTTTTATCCAAATCCTGCATAAATTCTTTATTTGTCTGAACTTCTATTTTATAATTTGTTGCGCAGTAGTAAAATATTGTCAAAGTAAAAATAGGCAAAAGCACGCATACAACATATATTGATAATATTTTCTTTCTAAAACTTAAATTTTGAAAAAACGGTCTTTTATTAATCATATGTACCTCATTAATTCACTATAAATTCAAATTTTTTATCACTGCTTGTCAGAACATCAAAATTAAACGCTTTCTTTTTCCGTTACCGCTTGCAGAAGCATTATATTACCGCAAATGTATTTGGTTGGTAATTATACTGCTGCCGAAAGTCTATAATATAATATTAGTACGGTTTTTATGAAAAATCAAGACAAAAATTTTTTCCTGCATTATTTAAGCTTCAGTTAGAATTTCGCCGATATAATGATTTTAGGCACGATATATAGCCTTAATTCTGGTTATATCGTGCCTATATCGTTAATTATTTAAATATTTATCCGACAATTTGGAAATTGTCAAATTATCTATATTAATAAATGCTTTCTCTTTGTCGGTTGTTTTTAAAGGTGCAACAAAACCAACTGCCTGTGGTATCACATCACCAATATGGTAAATAAGTTCAACGTGAGTCCATTCGCCTTTTTTCAAAGTTTTGCAGCTTCCTTCTTCAAGCCCCTTTGAATTATATATTGCTTCTATATTTGTTTTATTGCTGTTTTGCGTAAATATTGCAATGTATGGATAAGTTTCAAATTCCTCCAAATCAGATTCCGGATTTACGGTTGCGTCATACGATATTTTATATACCGATGAAAAAGCTGTGTCCAATCCGTCAAAAGCATTTGTTATAATACATTTGCAATAGTTAGCCCAGTTTTTAATCAGCAAGCTGTTTCCCTTCACCGAAGTTTTGCTGTCCGTTAATATATTTGTGCCAATCTTTAAATTTGAGCCTGCAAAACAACCGCTTGAAGCTTCTTCGCCGGATTTAATATTATCAAAATCATATGTTTTAACAACTTCCCAAGCACCATCCGGAAGCGGCTCTCCTTTAGGTGCCAGTTTGCTTATGTCGGCAGAATTAATAATAGGTGCGGAAGGTTTTCCTAAAGTGATTTTAAAATTATTAATATCACCCTTTCCTATATGTATTCTGTCAACCTGTTTTTTCCCGTTATATTCAGTTGTAACATCATAATCGCCGTAAAAGCCTCTGCCATAAAATAAACCGTCGCTTCCGCTGCTTCCTTTTTGATGTGTTGACCATTTCTTTTGCGTAAGATATATAAATTGTTCGCCTGCAGGTTTCAAGGTCCAGTCGCTTCTATACATAGGAGTACTTTTTGATGTGCCGTCGGCACCCTCATAATGTCCCCACATTACAAAACCGTTAACATTCTTATTGCTGAATACGGCAGTTAAAATATCTTTGGTAAAATATGCCTGCATTATTTCATCAGAATTCATTGAATACTCTGTAATCTTGATAGGTTTTCCGGCATATGAAGATATTGTTTCCAGCTGATTATAAAAATCCATCGGATTGCACGGAACCGAGAAATGTCCTTGTATACCAATTGCGTCATAGTCTACATTATACTCTTTCATTTTCTTAAGTATATCCATAAATGAATCAAATCTAATGCTATCGTACCCGACTATACCAGTTTCATTAATATACAAATTTGCATTCGGGTCAGCTTCTCTTGCCTTTTTAAACCAATCAACATATATCTGTTCACCGTATTTGGTTCTGAAATTTAAATTCATAACCGCTTCGTTGACAACATCCCAATCATATATACGATCTTTAAAAGCAGATACCTCGTCATAAATATGTGTTCCTGTACGCTCTAAAGCTTTTTCTTTATCCTTTTCTATCTGCTTAAGGTCGGACGGCATATGCGCAAGGCTATCCCAAATCAAAGCATGCCCTCTCACTTTTAAGCCATTGTCATTTGCCCATTTTACAACATCCAAAGCTGCCTGTTTATTGCTTTCAAACTGTTTCCATTTAAGCGCATTTCCGGGAACTACCATATTAAAGTTTTGTTTTATGGTGTCAAAAAATTTCATATCGGAGGCGGCGGACGGAGCGCCCCATACCACAGTTCCCAAATCAAATTCATGCTTTACCATATCTACAGATACTTTTGCATTCGGAATGATTTTGTCATTTTCATCTACAACAGTTATACTGTAGTCGCCTTTTCTTATTTGTTCAATTCGATTTTCAGCCTCTTTCCTCCACTGTGCGTCCGGTTCCATTCCTTCGTAATAATCGAAGGTGGTTTTTGGAATATCTTTAAGTTCAACAGTATCCTTATAATTAATAAGCTCAAATCCTGCAACCTGGACAACCTGCGGTTTATATCCTACTCTTAAAACCACCTTTACAGAATCCTTACTGCCGTTATCAAGTTTAAATGCATATCCGATTGAGTATTTCTGCCATTTGCCTACCGAAGTACATTCATAAGTAAAAGCCTTTTTGAACGGTTCTGTATTCTGCTCATATACCCAAGCAATGGTGCCGCTGTTTTCATCTGCGCTTGAGCTTAAAGTTCTCATATAACACGTTAAATAAAGTATATCCCCTGTTTGCACATCAAAATTAGGTTTCATTGTAAACGACATATCATATGTGTTTTTAGGCTGCTTTTTCACTTCAATTTCCAACGCCTTATTAAACGGCATATCTTCAACATCAACAGTTTTGCATGTCATATTACCGTTGTTATCTCCGTACGGCGCTTTAAACAAGTCTTCATCGCAGGCTATTATATCTCCTTGATGAGTGCTTGAAAAATTCTCCTCGTTTTTCTTAATTTCAGGCAATTTAGGCTCTTCTAACTTTTCCGCATCAGAGAAAATATAAACAGATTTGGAATCTTCGCTCCAATCAACACTTGCACCGAGAGACTGACTGATAAATCTTAACGGAATCATTGTTTTGTCATTAACCAAACAAGCATTGACATCAAGCTGTGTTTCCTGGCCGTCTACATATGCAGTACTGCTGTCTATCGTAACTGTCACCGATTTTGAATTTTTTGTTCCCGTTACAGTTTGTGTGCTTTCGTCATAAACAATGTTTGCATTAAGCTTTTCAAATATTTCTCTCATAGGAACTAAAACTCTGTCATTTTTTACTATTGCTCCCTGAGAAAAATTCATTTTTTGTCCGTCAATATATATGGTAACTTCATCACTTGCAAAAGCTGTCAGCGTAAATTGAGGCAAAATCATTACAAGTGAAAGGAAAACTGCTAAAAACTTTTTCACATACATTCCTCCTTTAATGTTATTCAAATGTAACCACAAGGTGCGGTATATGACTTCTTACGAACACCATAATTTTAGAAGCGTTGTCTTGTTGCTGCTGATATGTCCTTATATTGCCGAAGTCCCCTATTCTATATTCTTTTTTATCCTTGTCATATACAAAACACTTTGCGTCTGTTAATATATAAGAAGAACTTGTATTCATATTTGACGGCGTTTCCGTTTCATTGCAATACAAATATCCGTCTTTTATGGCATAAGGAACCTGAATTTTTGTAAAAGAGGTATTGGTATTTACAGCAATTGGAACAATAAATTTGGGTGTTCCATTTTCGCCACCGTCTGCGTCAAGAATAAATCTGAAAGTTTCGTTATTTGCATTTCCTTGACCATTGTTGAAAATATACAACATTCCGTCTTCATTTTTTACATACATTATAATGTCGCCCTCTGAAATAGCCGGGGTCTTATCTTCTCTTTCATCAACGATTTTAACCTTTTCTTCCACTCCGAGACTGTTTATTCCTTTGATAAGCAAACAATCATCACCATCGTCAGTTACCGCTTTTCCAACATCATTAATCATCAATAGCGGCGTTTTGCTTTGTATCATATTTTCACCGCGGTGCTTATCCTCTTTTAAAACCATTATATCCATATTATTTGAATAGCCTGTCGTTGTATATCCATCAAACAAATAAGACCAGCTGGTTACAAAATATGTTGTAGGAACTGCTTGAAAATATTTTTCTTCGCGGCTTTCAAAAGTCGGAATTCTGAATACTACCGTATTCGGTTTAAGATTATAAGTGCAAACGCTGAAGTAAGATCCTCTGAAGGTGGCTCTTTTATTAGACGCAAACTTGCATATTTCATTTTCTACAAGTAAGTCGTCCAAACGAGGCGTAAGCATTTCTTTTACTTTTTTATCATCATCCAAAGTATAAGAAATTACCTGCTGTTTGATATCGCCGTTTTCATAAATTTCCAAAAGCCTGTTAATATCGTTTGTTTTAACATTTTCGCCGTTTAACTTGAATTTTTCTTTCAGTTCAAACTCTTGGATTTTATTGTCGGAAGTTAATATTTTTAAGGTTACTTTTGGATTTTTGCCCTCTCCTAATTCTCCGTCTATTACATAGGCATATCCAGTATTTGTATTAGAAACTTTAAATCCAACCACTTCGTTATCCGCACTTAAATACGCCGTTATATTTTTGCCTAATATATTGGCTGAAGTCTTTGAAGAAGGTGTTTCATTGCTTGCATTGCTATTCAAATATTCATACAAATCGGTTGTAATATTATATGGTTTTCCTTCTATAAATATTTTTCCCCGTCTTTCACTGGAAATATCGGTAACCCTTCCGTTAACAGAGGTGTTGTTAACCGTAACATATGTAAAATTGTCATCAGAATCATTTGAAGCGCGTATTCCGACAACGTCCCATTCTTTTATTGAACTAAAATCAGCATCTCTTCCGTTACTTCTTTTGACAATAAAGTCATCGCTTTTTCCAAGACTTATAGGTTCTCCGTAAAACTTGGGAAAAATATAATTATTTTCACTATCTATGCAATCTACTACATAGTATTTCACGCTGTCAATAATTATTGTTTCAAAATTGCCGTCATAATCAGCGTCAATAAAAACAACGCTTCCCGCCGACATATCAAATGCCTTTGTTAAATCTTTGCTGTATGCTTTTCCGTTGAATATAACCTTTGCGTTAAACGGAACGGAAATTTTAGAAATTTTATCGGTATCATCTTTAGAATACGATAAAACTCCGTCAGAATACGATTCGATTTGGTCGGCAAAAACAACCTTTGTATAGTTTGCCTGTGCAGTTTTTTGAGCAAAAATGATATTGCATATTGTATCCTTTTTGTAATAATAATCCACTCTGTAACCCAAAAATTCATTTGTCAGCTCATATTCATTTCTGAAAAGTTCTCCGTCTATTTCAACACAGCCGTCAGTAAAATATGATTTGCCTCCAAGCAGTGTTTTGGATGTGCCGGTAACTATTCCTTCACCTTTATAAACATTGAAAATCGACGATAAAACTGTATTGCCTTCTTCTTTTTCAAATTTTACCTTTTCGCCGACAGATGTTATTTCGTTTATATCTGTATTAATAAAATTGGAAAACAAAAGCAAAATGTCCGCCTTTGTAAGGTTATCGTTTAATATTACTCCATCGGTAAGACCAATTTGCTGTGCGGTTACCAAATATCCGGTTGGATAACCTCCCAAACTTTTTGCCTTCAAATCATATCCTAAATATGAACACATTATTTTTATTGCCTGTTCGGTTGTGATAAATTCATCCGGCGAAAATTTTCCATCCTCCGTTCCGTTTATGACGCCGATTGAAGCTAAAAAGTTAGCCTGCTGAATATAATCCGCATCGCTTGGAATATCCGAGAATACAGAAGGTAAATTTGTTTTAAAATCAGCTAAATAAAATTGTCCCATAGCTTTCACAAATTCCGCTCTTGTAACAAAATCCGTTGAATTTATATCATCAATAAGATCCGTTGCAATTCCAAGTTTTTTCATAAGCGGCAATATGCCGGTGTTATCCGAAGCTACTGACGACTGCTCTATTGTATCAGTTGTAATTATTATGTCATCTATATTTACTATAAATGAATTAGCATCACTTGTGTTGGACGGAGGTGCTATATAAATAACGGAAGGCTTCATTCCTTCAAGCATTTTAAAAGTATAGCTTACCTTTGTCCATTCACCTTTCTTTACCGCAGCAGAATTTTTAGAACCGTCTGCAACAATTACTCCTTCGTCATCATAGATGGATAAACTCATATCGCCGCTGTCAATTTTTGAATCCTTATGAATTTTTGCCCAAAAAGAAACAGTGACATTCTCCCCTGTTTGTACGCAAGCCTCTTTAAATAAATCTTTTATGTGCAGTCTGCAATAATTTGCCCAATATTTTGCATAAATGCTTTTTCCGCCGGGAACACTATAGCTTGTTTTATCATCAATCAAGATGCTTGTTCCTACAGAAAGATTTTTTCCGCTGATATATTGCGGAACAGCATTTACATTATCAAAAAGATACGCTGCGGCATACACTCCGAGGTCAACATTTTCTTCATTTTTGCCCTCTTTTGTCTGTTCAACGCTAAAATTATCCAAATTAAGATTAATTACGTTTTTATTATTTGCATATGACGGCGGAACAACCGCAACAGAGTACGGTTCCTCGTTGTCCAAAATATTATAATCCAATTCGATTTTAGTCCACGATTTTTTTGAAATTATTTTTTTGCAATTTGCGTTTGCATCATTATAGTTATATATTACATTGCCGATTTTATCTAAAATAACTATATAAAATTCAGCATTGTCCATAAAATTGTCACTGTTTAATTTTGCATCAACGGAAATTTTGAAGCTTGAGCCGTTTTTCAATTTAAAATCCTTAAAGCACTCATTAAAATTAACATTGCAAAAATCTGCCCAAAATTTAGCCAGCAAGCTGTTTCCGTCGCCGTTAGAGTCAACAGTGTTGTCAATAACTATATGATTGCCGAGCTTCATATTCTTACCGGTGATATTTGACGGTATTGTTTGTTCATCATCAAATGTGATAAGCTGTGCATCAGCATTATAAAAATTACATAATGGAAATATCATACAAAATGCCACAAAAAATATTATAATTCTATTTGCAACTTTAATTCTTGTGAATGTCATATACTTTTTTCCTCCATTTTTTTCTCCATTACCTACTGCGAATAAATTTATCAACAAGTTTTACACATTCTGCTCTTGTAGCGTAATTATGTGGCATAACAAAACCATTATTTCCTTCCAATACACCCAATTTTGAAAGATAACTTACCGCATCCTTTGCATAATCGGATACAGATGCATAATCGTTAAAAATATTTGAATCAGAACTTTCTGTTATATCGCCGTTCTGCACTGATATTCTATATAGAATTGTGCATATATCCTCTCTTGTAATGCTGTCATTAGGATTAAATTTTCCGCTGTTACCATTTACCAATCCGTTATTTGCAAGGGTAAGCACATAATTAAAATACCAGTCAGTTTTAGATACATCACTAAATTCTGCCAAATAATCCTTTTCGGGAATTTCAAATGCAATGCACATTATTTTGCAAAACTCCGCCCGAGTAATAAAATTATTCGGTTTAAATGTTCCGTCTTCATATCCTGATATTATTTGTTTTGCCGCCAAATTGCTTATACTTTCCTTTGCCCATTCAAAGCCGTCCAAATCAACAAATTTATCCGATTTGTTAACCGGAGTATTTTCTTCATATGTAGCGTAATCAACAAATGTTGTTGAAGTTTTTTTGCCCGAACCGCCGCCGGCTGAACCTGACGATGAGCTTCCTCCATTGCCTCTGTTGTTAATAATTGAATCAATTATGCCGTTCAGCTGCTGTGTTAAGTTTGAATAATCATCGGTTGATTTAAAATATGCTACAAATTGCTGCGCAGCGTCTGCCTCTGTTCCGGGATTTGTTGAGCTTAAATTATTGTATCTTGTTAAATCTAAATTAAAACTTTCTGCATTGTCTGCAATCTTAGAAAATGCAGATAATGCGGTGTCAGAATAATTTACACAGGATTTTACAACAATCAAAGTAAATTTATCGGCAAAATCATCTGCATTGCTGTACTCTCCATATAGATTTCTGCATATTTTATCTTTATAGTCTGATTCCGAATAAGTTTTTTTGTAAGCGGCTTTATCGCTTATTTTAAGAATCTCGGCATACTTGTCAATATACTTTTCAAAAGATAAGCCTGTATTTCCGTTTAATATATTTAATAACGAACCTAAAACAACCTGTTTTTCAAAATCTTCAAGATTATTTTTATTATTAAATATATATTCATATACTTTTTGCCTTTTATCTTTTGCGGTTGCAGCATACGGCTCAATTTTGTCAAGCTTTAAAATTTGCATATTTTCCTCATTCTCCATTATTGCACTTACTTGCGCAACATTTTGAGCTTGAGAAACTTTATATACAAGCTGCTCATTTAACAGAATATTTTCATAAGTATATTCTCTTTTTAAATAGCTGTTTTCATATCCGATAACATTATCAACTATAATTTTAAAATCAGTATAGAATTTTTCGGTAGCAGGCATTGGTACTTCGCATAAATACGTGCCGTCACTGTTTACAACCGCAGTTGATTTTGCAAAAACTGCATCTGCGGAAAAATCTGTATCATCAAAATTATCTTTTAAAACGTATACGTCCAAATTTCTGTTTTCATTTTCTTCTTCTAATTTTCCTTCCACAATAATTTTATTTGCCTCTGTTTTAGCTTTTAATACAACGTCAATATCATCATTTACTACCCTTTTGCAAATAAAATCATCTACATTAAAAACAATTGCATCCTTATCTGATATAAACGAAACAGAAACCGGATTTTTACCTTCAACAGCAGTATATTCCATTTTAAGTGTTGTCCAATCATCTTTTGTTATTTTTTGTGTGCATTTTGCATCGGCATCTTCCTTGTTATATACAAATTCGTTATTAACATCAAAAAGTCCAAAATACATATTTGAAGAATCAAATTTACATTCTTCATTTAGCTTTATTTTAAAAGATATATCATACGTTTTACCGGGTATAAAATTATCAAACAATCCGCCTACATACGCACGGCAATAATTTGCCCAGTAGCTTATATGCAAGCTGTTTTTTCCGCTTTCAACGCTTGGATAATTATTTTCCTTGTCTAAAAATACATGAGATCCTATTTTTATATGTTTGTTTACTGTTACATAAGACGGTACGGTTACAACTTTGTCAAACGTATGAACTTTAACAAACGGGTCTGAATTATCGTCATCCTCTGTAAGCGATGGATCAACACTTCCTAATTTTTCAACCGAAACATTATCTATAAAGCATGTAAAAGCAAAGCCGTTCGTTGTTGAAAACTTTCCTTTCACTCCAACGTATTTAGGCAGTTCGTCTCCTACTGTATATTCCATCTCTAATTTTGTCCACTCGTTTTCAAGTGGAATCTTGCCGCATGAAGCATCGGTATCGGTTATATTATATATTAGTTTATAATACGGTCTTTTATTAGCAGTTCCGGCAACTTCATTAGAAGCAATTGTTAAATACGCTTCTTTATCGGTAAAGCTTTGCACAGGATTAGGCAGCTTATCTCCGGCAAGCTTAACATATGCCGACACTTTATATTTATCACCCTTTTGCGGATTAAAAGCGTCAAACAAACCATCAAAATCAACACGCGAATCCTGTGACCAGCCTCTAAAATATATAGAGTTAGTATCCGAATCTTCATAGCTGTTTTCTGAATCTAATTGAATCGATGTTCCCAAAACAGCGTGTTTTCCGGCAACCACATAATTTGGAAGTTCGCTGATATCATTAAATTTATACTCTTGTACCGCAATGCTATTATCAGCAAATGATGTTAATGACATACTTACTAATAATATGGATAAACAAAAGAACACTGTTCGTTTTAAAATTTTATTCATATTATAACTCCTTAAAAACTATAATTGCGCTTTATTTATAAAATGACGGTAAAAACGGAATTAAAACCTGCAAATCATTCCAAAACATTACTTTTATGTGCGGGTTGTTTAAATCTTTCAAATCTAATTCTTTTGTATCTTTTTTCTCTGTATTTCCCACATTAATTCTGCTTGTTTCAATTGATTTTAAATCGTTACCGTCATATACTGCGTAAATAACCGTTACGTTTATTTCGTCTTCGATTTTTCCGGTTAATGATGTTTCTGCATTAACTTTTTCCAAACCTGACAAATCTGTAACTGTATTACTTCCGTCCGACAATACTACATTTGAAGCCAAATACGGCTCCTCAATATCTGTGATATTTGTAATTCTTAAATCATCAATATAAACAATACCAACATTGGAGTTGTTTGCAAAACGAATCGCATACGGCAAAGTGTCTTCTATTGTAAAATCTGCAAAAACTTTTGTCCATTGAGTGCTGTTCACAGCAAAATTATTTCCGCTTGCTATCGCCGTATAGTTCTGTTTAGCGTCACAAACCGAAGAGCAAATTGTTGCGCACATAAGCGTATTATTCTCCGTGGTTTTTGCCATATATGAAATTCTGTATTTTTGTCCTTTTTCAAGATTTAACTCATCAAATGCACCCTTATAATATGCATAAACATACGCATCCCAATAATTTGATTCTATGCAGCTGCCGTTTTCACCCGACGCATTATTTTTACTATTTATCACCAGGGTTTTATTATTTTTATTTCCGGCAATGAAATCCGGTAAACTATTATATGTCATTGAATCATAAAATGAATTTTTCTTTTCAGCATTAACAGGTTCAATTTTAACCTCATCAATATACATTGCAAATTGCGTTTTAGATGATACTTTTGAATCTGCCCTAACGCCTATATACATCGGATTTTTTGTAGTTTGTCCAACGGTATACAACATTGATACTTCTGTCCATTCAGAATTGGATAATGTAGTTTTATTGCCGTTGTCTACATATAAAGTCTCATGATATTTCTGCGTCACCCCCTTGTTATTAACAGCAAAATCTGAACCTACAAGCGCCAAATACGCGCTTCCTTCACTTGACAGCGCTATTGTTGGATCCGTCGATTTTGAATCTGAAGAAATCTTTGCCATAACAGATATTTTATACGTTTTTCCTATATTTGCCGAAAAATCAAAATTGTTAAAAAAACCGCCAAAATCCACACGCGATTCAGCTGACCAGCATCTTAAATATATGCTGTTGGTATCTGAACTGTTAGAACTGTTTTCTGTTTCTAATTGAATTCCATCTCCCAAAGTCGCATGTTTTCCCGCAACTACATAACCAGGAAGCTCCGTCAAACCAGAAAAATCATAATATGTACTTGACACCTCGTCAACAGCCATACACGGCACAGCAGACCCCAAAAGCATTGTAACCAAAAGTGACACCCCAAGAAGTAAAGAAATCATTTTTTTCATTTTTACCCCTCCATATATTTTAAAATTTTTATAGTATTACTGTCAAGTATTACTACCCTTTTATTGACCCTAACATAACGCCTTTTACAAAATACTTTTGTATCATAGGATAAACCAGCCAAATCGGCAAGCATGCAACAATAATAGACGAATATTTTAAAACCTCGGACATATCGTTTTGTATTCTTTCCGACTCTGATACAAGCATCTCTGCACTTAAACTGTTTGCAATCAAAATTTCTCTAAGGACAAGCTGAAGCGGAAATTTATCGGGATTATTTAAATACAAAAATGCGCTGAAATAAGCGTTCCAATGTGCAACGGCATAATACAAAGAAAGCACTGCTATTATTGGCTTTGAAAGCGGAATAACTATTTTTATTATAAACGCTATATTTTGACATCCGTCAACTTTTGCTGCCTCCAATAATTCTTTTGGAATGTTTGTCTGAAAAAATGTTCTTGCTACAATCATATTATATACGCTTAATGCACCCGGCAAAATCATAACCAATCGGTTATCTATCAAATGCAAATCACGCATAAGCAAATATGTTGGAATTATTCCGCCCGAAAAAAGCATAGTAAATGTAAAGAAAAACATAAAATAGTTTCTTCCCACCAAATCTTGCCTTGACAGCGGATACGCACACATTAAAGTAACCACTATATTAAGGACAGTTGCAACAACAGTATAAAATATAGTATTCAAATACCCGTTTACAATGCTTTTATTAGCAAAAACAACTTTATATCCTTCAAGACTGAATTCCTTCGGCAGCAAAAAAACCTTTCCTTGCATTACCATTTTAGAATCGGATAATGATGAAGAAATTACATTCAATATCGGAATTATTACAACAAGCAATATCAAAAACATTAATATGTTTACAACCGAATAAAACACTCGGTCGCCGGCGCATAATTTTATTTTAGACTGATTCTTACTGTTCATACTTTTCTCCTTTACCATAAACTTGTCTCGGTAACAATTTTAGAAATTTTATTTACTATCATCAGGAGAATTAAGTTTATTACTGAATTTAGTAAACCAATTGCCGCACCGTATGAATAATCCGTTCCGGACTGCAAACCGACTTTATATGAGTATGTACTTATAACTTCACTTGTGCTTAAATTCAGCGAGTTTTGCATTAACAACACTTTTTCATATCCGACGCTCATAATGTGTCCTACTTTCATTATAAGCAAAATAACAAGCGTAGGCACAATGCTCGGAAAGTCAATATGAATAAGCTGTTTAAATCTATTAGCTCCGTCAATGGACGCTGCGTCATATAATTCCGGGTCAACACTTGAAAGTGTTGCAAGATATATTATAGAACTCCATCCTAATCCCTGCCATATTCCCGACCAAACATACAAATGCGGAAAGGAAGAAGGCTTTGACCAAATATCTACCGCTTCGATACCCAGCATTTTGCATATGTTTCCATATAACCCAACACGCGAATTAAAAATCTGTACTAAAATACCTACCATAATAACTGTAGAAATAAAGTGAGGCATATAAGTAAGCATTTGAACAGTTTTCTTATAAAATTTTGAATTAACCGCATTAAGGCACAAAGCAAAAGTAACCGTTATAGGGGGAGTTATAACAAGCTGATATATTGACAATGTAAGCGTATTTCTAAACACTTGAAAGAATTTTGGATTTGTCAATATTTTTTTAAACTGATACAATCCTGCCCAAGGACTTGACCAAATACCAAGTGCAGCATTATATTTTTTAAAAGCTATCTGAACTCCGAGCATAGGGTAATAATTAAAAACAGCTACAAATAAAATTGGTATGACAAGCAGTAAATACAGTTCATAATTTTCTTTTATTTTTAGATATTTTCTATTTCTTAATTTTCTTTTTTCCTCTTTTGTAATTGAAATCTGTGACATACTTTTTCTCCTCTAAAAACAGAACACATATGTTTATTTACTTTTTATAAATCGGTCATAACCAATTTGCGCAAGCTCTACATAGCGGTCTACGCCCAAAGTTTTAAGCTCCTTTTGAAATTTATCCCACTCTTTGTCTACATCTCTGTTTCCCGAAACAAAAAGCGAAATATTTTCGGAAGCATACGGCGATATAGAAGAAGCAAGTTCATTAAACTCATTCATTTCTTCTAAAGTAAGGGTAGCTTTTGTAAAAACGTTTTCAGGCTCTTTTCCCATATATGTTGTAAGAGCTTTAGCCTTAATATATTCTCCGTCCAAAGTATTTCCGTTCCATGCCATACCGTCTGCAATTTCTTTAAATCTAAATTGCGGATTGTTTTGACTCCAATGCGAATTTTGAACTGAACCATAAGGCAATATTTGAAGGATTTTTGCTTTTACACCTATGTTTTCAAAAATACATTTATCGTTTTCGCTTGCTTTTTTCCAATCTTTTCCCTCAACTCCGTAGCGGGCAAATATTGAAGCTTCTTCAGACAGCATAAAATCCAAAAGTCTGAATGCAGCGGCAGGATTTTTACAATATTTTGTTATTATTCCGGCAGCTTTTGGCTTTGAAGGATTCTTTGCCGCGTAAGCAATATTTTTCGGTCCTTTAAGAGGAGGAAGCGGAACAAAATCATTAAGAACTTCCATATTTTCAGCGAACAATACGTCCGGAGAACCCGAAGCAAATGCTCCTATTACCAACTCATCGCTTGAAGCTATCGACTTAAGTGTTTTTGTATCTTGAGTATAATATTGTATGTCCAGCAAGCCTTCCTTTGCCATTGAAGAAATATACTTCATAGCACTCTTATACTCCGGCGATAGGTATGCTAAACCTACTTTTTTGTTTTTGTCTACTGTAAACTTTTGAGAATAATCATCATAAACAAAGGAATTTGTCAAAAAATTTACAGGGCTTTCATTCCAACCGTCTTTACTTCCCGTAAAGCCAATTTCATCTGCTTTTCCGTTTCCGTTAGGGTCTTGAGTTTTAAATGCTTTCATTACATTCTTAAAATCTTCTGTAGTTTCCGGCATTTTTAAATTAAGCTTATCAAGCCATTTTTTGTTTATCCAAGCTTTTGCGCCATACTGATTTCCTTGCTGCTCTACCAAATACGGCATATAATATTTTTTTCCGTTTGAAGAAGTAAGATATCCTTCTAAATTTTCAACCAATGTTTTTTCCAACATTTGTTGGTAGTAATATCCGTATTCATCTATGTAATCGGTAAGGTCAAGAAAAACTTCTTGGTCAGCATACTTCAAAAAAGTATTTTCCGTAACGTTTATTCCTATCAGAACTTCCGGAAGTTCCGAATTGGAGCCTAACATTACATTTAATTTTTCCATAGCGCCGCTTGCCGGGAATTTATAAAACTTCAAATCAATGCCTGTCTTTTCTTCTAAATATTTAGTAAAAGCATTTGTTTCATAATCCTGAACTTTGGGTGTTCCGGGAACTCCTAAAGTTAAAGTTATTTTTTCTTTTACGACTGGAAACTCTCCTGCTTTTGTAACATTGGAATCAACAACATCTTTATGCTGCTCATTACTTACAGACGTATTTTTTTTACATCCCGAAAATAGCATACTAACCATACATAAGCAAGAAACTGCTGCAATGATTTTTTTGTTCATATATTTTACCTCCTGTTTTTTTATCTTCGATTTCATTTTATACAATAAACATACGCATTGCACTAAAATTTTTCTACATATTTCTTAAAAATTTCTAAAAAAGCTTAAAAATTTATTTTCGCCTTTCACTTTTGATTTTTATTACAATAAAATATAACAGCACTTAAAATTATTAATGGTTTTTTAAGAAATATGTAGAAAAATTTTAGTGAAAAACATAAAAACTTATATATAATTAGTGTTATAATACATCACTATACAGAAAGGAAAATCTTGTAAATGGACTATGTTAACGAACCCCAAAAACAAATTCCGATAATATTTGAAACAGACGTTTTGGTATTGGGCGGAAGTTCAACAGGCGTATTTGCAGCCGTAAGAGCGGCGCGGCGTGGTGTTAATGTTACGCTTGTAGAAAAAAATAATATGCTGGGAGGCACTTCGACAGCTGCATTTGTATGCCATTGGCCGGCAGGGTTAGACTCTCATTTTGAAAACCAAATAATCGGCGGCTTATCATTTGAATTTATAGACCGATTGAAAAAAAGAGGATTTGTATCTCAACTTTCTTCAGATACGCATCCATATTCATTTTTGCCGTCAGAAATGTCGGTTGAATTAGATAAATATATATTGGAGAACAATATAAAGCTATATTTGCACACCTTGGTATGCGACCCATATATTAATGATAATAATTTATGCGGCGTTTTTGTAGAAAACAAAGACGGCAGAGGATTAATAAAAGCAAAAGTAATTATTGACTGCACCGGAGACGGTGATTTACTATACAAATTGGGTGTTCCAAGCTATTGTAGCGATAATTTGCAGCCTCCGACAATGTGTATGCTTGTATCGGGACTTGACGAGCTTAAAAAGAATAAAATAAATTGGAGAGGATCAATAGAAACATTAGGCAGCAAATACGGTCTTGAGCCCGATTGGGGCTGGAGCTTTAAGCTTCCGGGAAGATTTGATGTAAGAATTCTTGCCGAAAATCATATTCTCGGCGGAAATTTATGCAATGCCGACGACCTTACCCGAGCAGAAATTGAAGGAAGAAAAAAAGCCAGAGCTATTATGGATTTAATAAAAGATATAAGTCCGGAAGAAATTCAGCCTTGTATGCACGTTTTACCGGCTTCAATCGGCATAAGGCAAACAAGACAATTTAAAGCTTTACATACTGCAAGGCAGGATGATTTAATGAACGGAGTAATTCCTGACGACGTAATAGGCTTGTGTGCAAACAGAGTCGATATACACAACGGTAAAGACGGTTCTATATCGTTTAAATATCTTACCGGTGATATAGTTGAAATAAAGTCTATGAATTCTCCTGCCGTAAAATCACGATGGCTGCCTGAAGGGGTTGAATCCAAACGATATTACGGAATCGGATACAGCAGCTGTATTCCGGACAGCAAATATCCAAATCTGCTTATGGCGGGCAGAATGTTAGACGCAGACGAAGGAGCCTTTGGCGCCTTAAGACTTCAGATGTACCTTAACGAAATTGGCGAAGCTGCCGGTGAAGCTGCTGCAATTATGGTAAAAACAAACGCAGCGGCAAAAGATGTAGATATAAAACAATTACAAAATAATTTAGTAAATGGCGGCACTATATTGCCGTCTTCACTATAAAATTAAAAAACGGAGGAAATAAAATGATAAAGTATTTTTTAGAAAATCATACCTTTAATTATTTACCAAAAGACAAAAAATGGAAAATGGTATGGAATGATGAGTTTGACGGTTCGCAGTTGGATGAAAGCAAGTGGTCTTTCAGGACAAATTATTGGGGGTATCCCTCTCCTACATTTACCAAAGAAGGTGTTGTTTTAGACGGTAACAGTCATTTGCAGCTTCATCTTATAGAAAAAGACGGTAATTTTTATTCTCCTCATCTGCAAACAGGTTCGCTGACCTTTGATATTCCTAAAGATTCTAAAGGATTTTGGCCGTTCGGCAAAAGACAAGAGCCAAAATTTATGCACAAATACGGATATTATGAAATTTGCTGCAAATTTCCAAAAAATGATGGATGGCACAGTGCGTTTTGGCTGCAGGCACCCGGTATAGGTTCGCATCCCGATCCAAAGCAATGCGGTGTGGAAGTTGACATAATAGAAAATTACAAACTTTACACCGATAATAAAATAGGATGCGGAAACGGTTGGGGCGGATACGGAAAAGACAGCAAATGGTATGGTCATATGTGGTTTGACTTTGAAGAAACAGATGACGGCTGGCATAGATATGGCGTTGACTGGAGCAAAGACGGCTATAGATTTTATCACGACGGAATTCTTACTGGAATACAGGAAGCTCCTGTTTCAGATGTTGAACAGTTCATTTTAGTTTCAACCGAATGTCACGGATACCATAAATCTATGAACAGAGGTGGTCTTGAAAGCAAATTCGGCGTTCAGGGTCAGCCTGACGAAAAGCTGTTTAAAGCCGTTTTGCCTGATTATTTTGAAGTTGATTATGTAAGGGTATTTGACGAGGTGAAATAAAATGAATATAGTAATCAAAGTATTGGAAACAGGATTTGACATATATCAAAAATGTAATAAAAGCGAAAACAATTACATAAAGTATCATTTTGAACATGTAAAAAGAAAAGATATTAATGCCAATCTCTACAGAATAATACGTGCTTATGGCTATGTCAGAACAGATAAGTATGAATTTAAAGAATTATTCAACGGTTATCCCATTGTCGGAAATGGAGAATGGGAATTTGCTGCACGTGAAATCGACGCCGAAGACTTCAGCGGCGGATTTCACGGAGATGAAAATATTATTGAGGTAAAACTAACCGCCGACAAAAAAGAAATAAAGCTTGATACCGTAAATAATATTGAGTGCAATGAAGCAGTATTTTATCAAAAATCTTTTGTTGACAGGTGTAACACTCCAAATGACAACATTGCCGTTCACGAAAAATTATATACTGTATCAAACGGTGTAATAAATATAAAGCAAAACGTTGAATGGCTGCAATCTTTATTAATTACAGCCTCCGGAATGGGTATGCTTCCGATAGTCCGTGATATAAACGGATTTCAAATGACAGATACAGCCGTTATGCTTGACGGTCCGAATAAGAATATTGAATGTGATGTGTCTACAACAGAAAGCAATACTGTAATATCACAATTTAACAAAGATATTACTTCCGTAAAAGTTTATGGCAAAAAAAGCGGTATATCAATTCAAATAGACAATCATACTGTTCCTAAATTGGATAGCGCGGAAATGCATTTGCAAGTTAGGCCATGGGATCATAAAATATACTTTATGGTTGCAAGAAACCATACCGTTAATCCAAAAGAAAAATGGACTAACGACACAACATTTACTTTTAATTTAGATTTATAACAATTTGTTTTAAGGCGCCGAAGACATATTCCGGCAATAAATGCCGGATATCTGAAAACAGTTGGCAAATGAAATTACCAGAGGGGGTATTAGCATCGCGTAAAAGTAGGTGAGAGTGTTAAAAAAAGTCTGTGAAAGTATTTCTGTAAATAGTAGAAAAAGAAGGTCTTCTATGATAAAATAAATAATCATAGGAGGCCTTTAATTATGGCAAGAGAAAAGAAACCGGTACATAAAGTACAAATGACAGAAGGAAAACGAAATATTATCCGTCATCTGCTCGAAGAATATGATATCGAAACAGCAACGGATATCCAAGAGGCTTTAAAAGACCTTTTGGGCGGAACTATTAAAGAAATGATGGAAGCAGAAATGGATAATCATTTAGGCTATGAGAAATCCGAACGCTCTGACAGTGATGACTATCGTAATGGGTACAAATCAAAGCGTATCAACAGTTCTTACGGCAATATGGATATCCAAGTACCTCAAGACCGTAAATCAACTTTTGAACCACAAATAGTGAAAAAGCGTCAAAAGGATATATCCGATATTGACCAAAAAATAATATCTATGTACGCCAAAGGAATGACCACAAGACAGATATCAGACATCATCAACGACATATATGGATTTGAGCCTTCCGAGGGCTTTATCTCTGATGTAACAGATAAGATACTGCCACAAATTGAGGATTGGCAGAACAGACCTCTCAATGAGGTTTATCCAATTGTCTACATAGATGCAATACACTATTCTGTTCGTGAAGAAGGAGTTATACGCAAGCTTGCAGCATATTATGTCATACTCGGCATCAATACAAGCGGTATGAAAGAAGTTCTAACCATTAATGTTGGTGATAATGAAAGCTCAAAATACTGGCTTTCAGTGCTTAATGAACTGAAAAACAGAGGTGTAAAAGATATCCTTGTTCTCTGTGCTGACGGACTAACAGGTATCAAAGAAGCAATAGGTGCGGCATTTCCAAAAACAGAATATCAGCGTTGTATAGTACACATGGTAAGAAACACACTGAAATATGTTCCTGATAAAGACAGAAAAGCATTTGCAACTGATTTGAAAACAATATATCATGCAGCGGATGAGAAAAAAGCACTGGAAGCATTAGACAGAGTCACAGCAAAGTGGGTACCTAAATACCCTAATTCAATGAAACGTTGGAACGATAACTGGGATTGTATTTCGCCCATATTCAAATTCTCCTCCACCGTCAGAAAGGTTATTTATACGACTAATGCTATTGAAAGCCTGAATGCGGTCTATCGTAAGCTTAACCGCCAAAGAAGCGTATTTCCAAGCGATACGGCATTACTTAAAGCATTGTATCTATCGACCTTTGAAGCAACAAAAAAATGGACTGTCACAATACGAAACTGGGGGCAGGTATACGGAGAGCTATCCATTATGTACGAGGGAAGGCTGCCGGAATAACTAAAAAATGACGTCAAAAAAAGGTGCGAATTTCACACCTTCTCTTGACGTGCCTAAAATTTTGTAGTATACATAAAATGTAGCAATCAGCCAGTTTTACAGTTGAATTATCAAAGTAATTATCATAGAAGATCTAAATTTACAGACTTTCTTTCATACGCCCACAGACTTTTTTTAACACTCTCAATATTAACCTTATTCCAAATGTTTTTTTCAAATCAAAATTTCTACTTTGTCAACAGGTCCAACTTTATGCACTACCAAACTGCCCGTTGGAAATATTATTCAAGGGTTATCTCGAACACACTGTCTCCGTTTTTAGTCAAAACTAAATCTTTTTTTACAAGCTTATCCCCATAGTTTACAGTTACGGTATAGGTGCCATAAAACGCACGCAAATTAAAAATTCCGTTTTCGTCCGCTTTTCCGAGCTCATCTGTATGCCATTTATTATAAATCAAATCTAAAATCTGTTCACCGGCAGGCTTTAAATTCCAATTACTGTCATACATAACTGCATTTGGATTGCTGCCGTCACTGTCGCTGTGATTCCAAATTACAAAACCGTTAACATTTTCGTGGCTGAATACTGCTGTAAGCAGGTCGCGCGTAAAATGTGCGGACATTTCGTCGGATGCCGATATGCTGTATTCGGTAATTTTAATTTCTTTGCCGTATTTTGACAATTCATCAATTTGATTGTAAAAATCAATTGGGCTGCAGGGCGTTGAAAAATGTCCCTGAATACCAATCGCGTCAAAGTCAACATTATTTTCAACCATTTTTTCCAAAATTCTGTGAAATTCACGCACGCGGGCGTAATCGTACCCGACAATTCCTGTTTCGTTTACATAGAGCTTCGCATCGGGGTCGGCCTCACGCGCCCACTTAAACCAGTCAACAAAAATTTCCTGGCCGTATTTTGTTTGCAAATTTTTATTCATAACCGGCTCATTTAAAACGTCCCACTCATCAACCTTGCCTTTCAGCGTTCCGACAATATACTTTATATGCGATTCAATACGCTCGGATACCTTATCCTTGTCATCTTCGATTTCCTTAATATCACTTGGCATATGCGAAAGACTATCCCATATCAGCGTGTGTCCTCTTACTTTAAGACCGTTAGCCTTTGCCCATTCAACGGCTGAAACGGCTGTTTGAGGCGAGCTTTCCCATTTAGGCCATTTAAGCGCATTTCCCGGAACGGTAATATTAAAATTTTTCTTTATATTATCAAAAAATTCGCCTTCGGGGTTTGATGACGGAGCAGACCACATAACACCGCCAAAGTCAAACTCGTGCTCTTTCATATTGACAGATACATTTGCATTCGGAATGGGATTTCCGCTGCTGTCCTTAACCGCAATACTCATATTTCCCATACGGACATTCTTAATTCTTTCGTCTGCTTCTGCCCTCCACGGCGCATCATCTTCCATACCTTTATAATAATCATATTCTGTACGGGGCATATCATTAATTGAAACACTGTTTCCGTAATTTACAATGCTTAAACCGCCTAATTCCAATACCTGTTGGTTATGTCCGAACCTTAACACGAGTCCTGAATTTCCGGCAGTATGGTCCTCTGCCGCTGTAAAAGGCAGATAATATTTATGCCACTCGCCGCTTGTGTAAACATCTTGCTGAAGTGACTTTTTCCACGGATCGGTTGCTGTTTGAAATATACAGCTTACAACGGCGCTGCCTTGATCGTTTGCGGCGTCTATTGTGCGCATATACAATGTCAGCAAACACACATCTCCCGCATTAATTGTCTTTTCCGCTGATGAAATTCCTATCCTTACACCGTTTGCTGTGGGCGGCACTTCATCCACAGAAACCCTAACCGCATTATTAAACGGAACGGATTCATTGCTTACATCAACAATATCAAATGATGCATTGTATGAATATCCCCAATAGTTTGCATAGCTTGAGTCAAATTCAGGATTTATACTTTTGTTATAGCCCTCTGTGAACAGGGCAGTTTCATTAAGAACCGTATCGCCGTCCGGAAGCTTATCAGCTTTATCGTTCTGGTTTGTAATTTCGGGCAATTTTGGAGAGGTGCTTTTACCCGAAATTGTTTTTGGTACACATTTGGGCGCCATATCATTCCATACAAATACCTTCAGAAAATAACTGTCATCAACATTTTCATCTATGTTGTGTGTTAAATTCACTTCAGTTTTCTGCTTTGCAGGAACTGTAACTTTCTCCGCTTTAACTTTAATGAGGCTGTTGTTATTATAAACTGCAGATATAATATCAACCATTCTGTCCGAGCTCATATTATTCGATATAACGGTCTCTGTTGTAATAGGTCCTTTTTTCAGATATTCAATATTGGATATTTTAACGCCATTTTCAAATGAACTGTAAAAATTAGTTTCGGATTCAAGAGCTTCGCATTTAACCGTAACATTGTCAACATTTAACAGCATTTTTCCCGGTTCGGAAGAAGGGCGCGCGGAAGATAGAACTGCTGTGTTGAAATTATCGCCTGCAACAAAGCTGAAGGTAATCCGCGTCCACTCGTTTTTGGTTATGGTTTTAGCGCAATCTGAACCTCCGTTTCCTATGTAATCCAGTTTCTGATAATTTTCATCCAGAAGATTAAAAAAAACAGTGCCGCTGTCCATCTCTGATTCATTGCTTAACCTCATCATTGCCGAAACAATATATGTATTGCCTTTTTCCACAGCGGAAAAAATACCGCAGAAACGCGCGCTGACATAATAATCCCAAAGGCTTAAACAGACGCTTTTACCATTTTTGTCATATGGATAATTCATTGTGTCATCCAAATAAGTTACTGCATTTTTGCTTGTAATAATATTGGTCGGAAAGTCCTGCATACTATCGAAATCTTCAAAATAAATGTTTTCGGCAGACGTATTTTCGTCAGCACCCAACACCGAAAAAACTGATAATATGCATAAAACAAAAGATATCAGCAAAACCAGCGAAACAGTTTTTTTCATCTTGCAGCCTCCATAAATATATTTGAAATTTTTCTCTGTCTTTATTTTAGCACCAATCATAATAATTTTCAGCAAAGATAAGCAGAATAAATTTTTATAAAATGTCCTTTAAATATTCTGAAATATGGTCTGCTATGATTTTAAATCCCTCAACGGTATAATGACAGTAATCTGCATAATATTCACTGCTAAAGCCTTTTGCAAATTCAAAAAGATTATCTATCATAACGCCTTTATCCTCGAGAGTTCTTATTGCCGCCAAATTATATTTTTTAATTTCTTTGGTAGTTCTTACGTTTTCTCCCATACTTCCGTCAGGATTCATCGGTGTTGTTGTGGCAAATATGATTTTTGCATTTTTGAAAGTGTTTTTCAGCCTTTTATGTATTCTTAAAAGCATATTGCAGTATTGCTTAACAGTATTTAACGGTTCTTCGTCGTGTGCCCAATGGCTTATATCCCAATGTCCGTTATTCCAATAAACAGTGTCTACTTTTAATGGATTTGCCACCAATCTTATCCAATTTGACAGAGTAACATATGTATATTGAGTATTTCTGCAATTTTCATCGGGATATATTACATTTGCAATGCTCTTAAGGTTTTCTTTAACTTGCCGGCAATAACCTATCCGAATGGAATCACCTATCATAAATACATTCTTTAGACCGTTATCGTCCAACCGAATTTTTTCTCTTGTTTCCTCGTCAAACATATACCGCACCTCTTTATATATCGGTTCGTTAAGCATATGAACATACATTTTATCTTTTTTAGCTCCGTCATTTTGTTTTGCAAATGCAAAGCTTTCAAGACGAACGAATATTTTCTAATTATATTATAAATGGTTTTCTTTTGTATTTCTCTATAATTTTTCTATATATTTCTTCAATAATTCTCATTTTTTTATGTTTGTCATACAATTCGCGATATGACATTTAACGTTTTCTTTCCTGCAATTCATACTGTTTAGGGGCTTACAATAACGAAAATACAATTAAATACAAAACTGGCACCGTTTGAAAAGCGGTGCCAGTATGCTGTTTAAAATTTAATCCTGAACGCTCAAATTAAACATTTTTCTGCATATGCTCTTTCCTGAAGCTGTTTTAAAAATTTTATTGTATGCATACTCTATGGCTTGGTTGGACAGTCCGTCTTCATACATATTTACAAGAAAATCCGCTTCGACAAGTATTTGATAATCAATACCGTCTATATTGTCATATGTATGATGATGCGCGATAAGATACTGAACTCTTTCTGATACTTTATCATCAAAATTTAAATCTGCCAACAGCTTTTTTGCAATGGCAGGACCTTCTTTTTCCTGGAGTTTTCCATTGCAGCTACCGTATTTTTCTTCACACAAATGAATACCTATATCATGCGTTAAGGCGGCTGTTTCAATGACAAATAAGGTGTCTGCGTCTACCTTCTCTGTTTCGGCAATCAGCTTTGCGTAGCTGTGAACCTTGCAGAAATGCTGTATTCTTTTTGCGTCGCCGCAATATAAGCGGATCATTTCACAATGTAATTTATTTATCATATAAATGCTCCCAAAATAAAAATACCGATTT
>JALEIO010000054.1 GCA_022769845.1 Oscillospiraceae bacterium | reverse complement strand
AATTGAGTAAAAATGTTTAGGTCTGCCGTCTATGGTACATTCAATGCCTATTTCGGAAAGACTGGTTTTAAGCGTGCTTTTAATCTGCGCGATAAACTCCTCGCGTTCCTGACGTTTTTGGTTAATGCCCTCCACAATTTCATGATAGGCAACAGGGTCTAAATATTTTAAAGAATAATCCTCAAGCTCCCACTTTATTTTATACATACCGAGCCTGTGAGCAAGCGGAGCATAGAGGTTTAAGGTTTCGCGCGCCGTTGCACGCTGTTTATCTTCGGGCATACTTATAAGCGTGGAAAGATTATGCAGTCTGTCGGCAAATTTAATGATGATAACCCGTATATCGTTTGCCATTGCAAGAAACATTTTTCTAAGGTTTTCCATATGGCGTTCTTCAGACGACGTAATTTCAATTTTGTCAAGCTTTGTAACGCCGTCTACCAAATTGGCAATATTGTCGCCGAACAGGTTTCGTACGTCGTCAAGAGTATATTCGGTATCCTCAACAACATCGTGCAAAAGCGCGGCGCATACCGATTCTACATCAAATTTCAGGTTTGCAACCGTAATGGCAACGTGCAGAGGATGCATAATGTACGGATAGCCCGATACCCTTTTTTGGTTTTTATGCGCTTCGTTTGCAAAATTGAACGCCTTATAGATAAGGTCTAAATCAGCATTGGGAAAATTGGTTTTCACAGCGCTTATAAGCTCGTCTAAAACTTGCTGCATATGTCCTTCCTCCTTAATTTGAATATATGTTAAACTCCTCCGACGCCGAAAGGTCGGTTGTTTTAAAAAAGTTTTTATCTTTTTCAATATATATCTCATCATCAAGCGTAAAATTTATCATATCAAGCTCCTTTAAAACAGTTAGCATACGGTAAATTTTAAGACTGCCGCATTTTATTGCGTTTGCAAGATGCGATATTTTTATATTTTTGCTGTCGTTGTTTTTCAAAACAACATATAATTTTCGCAAATCGTCCTTTGAAAAGAAAGTTTTTCGCGATGCCCTGATGTCTCTGATAATAAACTGCGCATTCAAAGACCCGTTATATGTATTTTCTCCGAGTGTTCCGCAAATATCGACGGTTTCGCCCTCTGCAAAACATAAAATTTTATCTTTTAAACCAAACGCAGGAGCGGTAATTTCTGTCTTTCCGTCCGAAAGCGTCAAAAAAGAGTGTGGTTTATCCTGCATATTTCTCATATGTATAATTTTTACATTTTTTATACAAAAAACAGGGAGCGGATTTTTTATGCCGTACGGCTCCATAACAGAGAGTGAATGAACGTTTTTTAGGTTTACGTCCGAAATTAAAATGCAGTCGTCTATTTTTATTTTAGGCGTTAAGATTTCGTCCGTCATAATTTGTTTTGCATATTCGTTTATCATTTTATCAAACTTTGCTATGTTTTCTGCTTTTACGGAAAGTCCTGCCGCGAGTGAGTGACCGCCGTATTTGTCCAAAACGCTTTCACATTTTTTCAACGCTTCAAAAAGGTCAAATCCGGCAATGCTACGTCCCGAAGCCTTGCCGATATTATCGCCGTCAATTGAAATGACAATGGACGGCTTGTAATATTTTTCAGTAATTTTTGAAGATACAATGCCGATTACACCATGATGCCAGTTTTTCTCCGCAACCACAATAACATTGTTTTTGTCCAGATTATTTTTCTCAATTATTTCAACAGCACGTTTGAAAATCTTTTGCTCTTCGTCTTTGCGGTTAATGTTTTCATTATTAAGATAAAGCGCGGTTTCGTTAGCCTTATCAGCGTCAGTGCTCATAAACAGCTCTACCGAAACGTCTGCACGCGCTATTCTTCCTGCGGCGTTCAAACGCGGAGCAATACCAAAACTTACTTCGGCGCTTGAAATTTTGTCTGCATTTATTTTTGCAATGTTTAAAAGCGCGGAAAGTCCAATATTTTTTACATCTTTAATTTTTTCAAGACCGTATTTTGCAATAAATCTGTTTTCGCCGCATAATTCTGTAAGGTCGGCAATTGTGCCTATGGCACAGAAAGGAATGTAATAATTGAAAATATTTTCGTTCATATCAGACAGTGCGCATACAAGCTTGAACGAAACGCCTGCGCCGGCAAGATTTTTAAACGGATAATTTTCCGATATTTTTGGATTTATAACAACTGCATCTTCAGGAATTTGCCCCTCAATAGGCAAATGGTGGTCGGTTATGATAAGGTCCAGCCCAATGTCTGCGCATAAACGTGCCTCTTTTTTTGCGGTAATTCCCAAGTCAACGGTAATAACAAGGTCGGCGCCTTTTTGCTTTAGTTCAATCAGAGCGCGCTCATTAAGACCGTAACCTTCATCGGTACGTGACGGGATATAATAGGATACAACAGCGCCTATACTCTTTAAATAGTGCATAAGAATATAGGTTGAGGTAATGCCGTCAACATCATAATCACCGTAAACAATAATTGTTTGCATATTTTTAACGGCAGCTTTGATTTTTTCAACCGCTTTATCCATACCTTTTAAAAGAAAAGGGTCGTAAAAAAGCGATTTATCCGGATTGACATAGCCGTCAATATTATCGCCTCCGCGGTTTAACACTGCGCTTGCAGTCAATTTCGGCAAACCGAGCTTTAACGATAATTTTTCTGCCGCATCATTGTTTTCATTTTCAAATATCCAGTTTTTTTCTTTAATATAATCTTTCAGCATTGTTATACTTTTCTTTTCATTTAAATTTTTTTATATTCTTATATTATACACTTTTTTCACCTTCAGTTCAAGCTTTTTTGCAATATTTTACGCCAAAAAAGTCAAAATATTGCTCCAAATATGAATATTTTGTTAAATTATATCAAAAAGACTTGTTATCGACGTATAAAAAGTTGTATAATAAAAAATAAATGGGGTGAGGTTATGAGAAGAAGCGAAAAAGTTTTAAAAATCAAGGAAATTTTTGACGAGGTTTACAAGGACGCTAAATGCTCGCTTGACTATACAAAGGATTACGAACTTTTAATTGCGGTGGTTTTGTCGGCACAGTGCACTGACAAAAGGGTAAATATTGTAACAAAGGATTTGTTTGAAAAATATAAGACGCTTGAAAGCTTTGCACAATGTGATATAAACGAGCTTGAAAGCATTGTTATGCCGTGCGGATTTTACAAGACAAAGGCACGAAACATCAAGGCGCTTGCGCAAAAAATCATTGAGGAACATAACGGAAAAATTCCTGATACAATGGAGGAATTGACCGCACTGCCGGGGGTAGGAAGGAAAACCGCAAATCTTATTTTGGGAGATGTCTATCATAAACCGGCGCTTGTTATTGATACACATGCAATTCGTCTTACGGGAAGAATTGGTCTTACTAAAGAAACAGACCCGAAAAAAATAGAATTTGACTTAAAAAAGTTTGTTCCCGACAATTATTCAATACACTTTTGCCACCAGCTTGTGTGGCACGGACGTTCGATTTGCACAGCGAGAAATCCTAAATGCGAAGTTTGTCCGATAACCCATCTTTGCAAACATTACAAAGAAAGGCAGGAAATAAAAAATGGAAAAAGAAAGCAGAATTTTGGTAGTTGACGACGATAAAAACATTTGCGAGCTTATAAGGCTTTATTTGCAGAAGGAAGGCTATGCGGTAGAAATTGCAAATGACGGACTTAACGCGCTCGAAAAGTTTTCGCAAAATCCGCCGCAGGCAGTAATTCTTGATATTATGCTGCCTAAAATCGATGGAATAGAGGTATTGAAACGTATGCGAAAATCGGGAAACATACCTGTTATAATGCTTACGGCAAAGGGCGAGGTTTTTGACAAGGTTTTGGGATTGGAACTCGGCGCGGACGATTATATGGTTAAACCGTTTGAACCAAAGGAGCTTGTGGCTCGGCTTAAAGCGGTTTTAAGACGATTTGAGTCTGCCGAAAATCTTGACAAGGAAATTGTGTATCCCAATATTCGTATAAATTTGAGCACATATGAGCTTATTCTCGGCGGCAAAAGCATCGATATTCCGCCAAAAGAGCTGGAGCTTTTGTATTTTCTTGCGTCGCACCCAAACAGAGTTTTCACGCGCGATCAGCTTTTGGACGAGGTTTGGGGATATGACTTTTTCGGCGATTCGCGAACCGTTGACGTTCACGTTAAACGCTTAAGAGAAAAGCTTGAAGGCTACGAAAGCTCGTGGCAGCTTAAAACTGTTTGGAGAGTAGGTTATAAGTTTGAAGTGGCAAAATCATAAAAATACAAAGCGGAAAAGCATATCAAAAAGACTGCTTGTTGCAGGGTGTGTGACTGTTTTTTTAAGCTATATCATTGCGTCGGTATTTTTATTCGGTATGCTCCTTAATTCAACAAAAGAAAGCAGTCTTAAAGCGGTTGAGGTTAAGAAAAAACTGCTTTTGTCAAATGCCAACAGAATAAGTGAATATTCGCTCGACGTTTTTACTGCGTCGTCGTTTTCGCCAAGCTTAAAAAACTATCAGCGCACGCTTGAGATTATATCGCAAAGCACCGATACGGATATTATCGTATTCGACAAAACAGGCAGAATTGTTACGGTTGCCGGGCTTAATTACGATGGCTATATAGGCAATTATCTTAAAGGCGACTATATTGACAGAATACTTACAAAGGGCGAAACGGTAAGCAATGAAGATGACATTGATGCGTTTGCGGAACACGAAAATATGCTTATTGTAGGATTGCCCGTTTCAAACACTGAAATTTACGGCGGTGTGCTTATAAGTACCATTGCTGATGTAACAATCAGCAAGCAGCTTTTCGGATTTTTTAAGCAATTTGTATATTCGGTAGGAATTTCGCTTATAATAACATTCATAATTTTTTATATCATTTCGCGCCGAATTACCGACCCGATTAAGCTTATCGACAACACTGTAAAAGAATTTGCAAAAGGCAAATTTGACATTAGGGTTGAGTGCGGCACGAATGATGAATTAAGCTCACTTTGCGAAAATATCAACACAATGGCTACAAGCGTTGAAAATCTTGAAAAAATGCGCTCTACCTTTGTTTCAAACGTATCGCACGAGCTGCGCACACCTATGACATCAATAACAGGATTTGTTGAGGGAATTCTTGACGGAACTATTCCGAAAGAAAAAGAGGATGAGTATCTTAAAATTGTTTTGGCGGAGTCAAAGCGGTTGTCAAGGCTTGTAAACGACCTTTTGAGTATTTCACGTCTTGAAAGCGGCAGCTTTAAAATTGATAAGAAAAACTTTGACATCTGCGAGCTTCTGCGGCGTGAAATTATTAAGTTTGAAACGCAGATTGTAAAGAAAGGTTTAAATGTTGCGCTTGAAATAGAGGACGAAAAAATGCAGGTTTTTGCCGACAGTGACGCAATGGTTCAGGTGGTTACAAATCTTTTGGGCAACGCCATTAAATTTACGCCCGAAAAAGGCAAAATTACCGTTAAAGCATATAACTTATCCGACAGGGTAAATGTTGAGATAATAAACACAGGCGAAGGAATAAAAAAGGAAAAACTTAAATATATATGGGATAGATTTTACAAAGCGGACGATTCACGAAATCAAAATCCCGAAGGAACAGGGCTTGGACTGTATATCGTAAAAAGCATAATCAACAAAAGCGATGAAAAAATTTATGTTGAAAGCGTAGAAAATGAATTTACGAAATTTACTTTTACAATTAAAAAAGCATAAATTTTGAAATGTTTACATTTTATTCACAGTTTTTTAAAAAGTTAGGTGTATCATAATAAACATAAAGAAAAGCCGTAGGGTTTTTATTAAAAACGTTTAATTTTAAGGAGGAGTTCTTATGGACGAATATAAATGGAATAATGACGATTATCAAAACGCGTCGGTAAACGGCGAAGAAAACAAAACGGTTGAAAACACAGACTGCTTCAGCACTCTTGTTACAACACCCAAAAAGAAAAAAACGAAAAAGAAAATTTCAATGCCGATATTCATTTTTTCGCTAATATTTGCAATGATAATTTCCACATCTGCTTATGCGCTTTTAGCACCGTCGGTATCACAGCTTGTTAAAGAATTTAAGATAAAAGCAAACAGCAATATCGGTACAAGTGAGCAAAAAGTGCTTGACAATATCTCGTCGGCAAATCCGACAAATACCGTTGCAAACAAGACAAAGCTTGAAATACCCGATATTGCCGAAAAGGTTGGACCTGCGGTTGTCGGTGTTATCAATATGACAACATATTCGGGATATTCTTACAATGACCCGTACGGCTTTTTCTTTGGTCAGGGCGATAACAGCCAGCAGCAAGGCAAAGAGGTTCAGCAAGGTTCAGGCTCGGGAATTATCATCTCGGAGGATGGATATATTATAACAAACAATCACGTTGTTGAGGGTGCTTCGTCACTCAAGGTTATACTTAACACAGGCGAGGAATTTACCGCATCGCTCAAAGGCGCAGATTCGAGAACCGACCTTGCTCTTTTAAAAATTGAAGGCAAAAAATTCCCATATGCAACGCTTGGCGATTCTACATCGCTCAGAGTAGGCGACCTTGCCGTTGCAATCGGAAACCCGCTCGGTCAAGAGCTTGCAGGCACTGTTACGGTAGGTTATATCAGCGCGCTTAACAGAACTATGACAATAGACAACAAACAGCTTACGCTTATTCAGACAGACGCTGCAATTAATCCCGGCAACAGCGGCGGTGCGCTTGTTAACTGCTACGGAGAAGTAATCGGTATAAATACGGCTAAGGTTTCGTCATCATCACTTGAAGGTCTTGGATTTGCAATTCCTACCGCTGAAGCAAAACCTATTATTGAGGATTTAATTGCAAACGGTTATGTAAAAGGAAGACCCGTTATCGGCATTGCAGGACGTGCAATAACAGCGAACGACGCTAAAAAGTACAATCTTGTCGAAGGAATATATGTGTATTCAATGACCGACAATTCTCCTGCACATATGGCAGGGCTTAAAATAGGCGATATTATAACAGAGTGCAACGGCACAGCTGTTAAGACAGTTGACGAGCTTAACAACATTAAAAATAAATTTAAGCCTAACGACACATTAAAGCTCAAGGTTTGGAGAACAGGCGAGTATGTTAATATAAATCTTATTTTGGGAGAGGAAGTTCCAAATTAAAAGCTTACAAGCCCATTATAAATAAATATATAATTAGACTGCACAGGGTATAAAACGCTCTGTGCAGTCTTTTGTTTTGCAAAAACATATAAAATTTTACAAATAAGATAACAAAGTTGAATTGTAATTTTATGTTTAAAAAATTTTTAAAAAAATATTGACAAAATAAGTTAGTTATGTTAAACTAACCAATGTGAGTTAGTGATAACTAACAGTATGAAGCTTAAATTTAATATTATAAATAGGATGGAGGTAATTATAATGCCTTTAACGCTTGCGAATGTTGGAGAGGACAATATTATAAAAAAAGTAGGCGGAAATCCCGAGATTAAAAAGCATCTTGAAAATCTTGGGTTTGTTGCAGGGGGAAAAGTCAAGGTTATCAGCCGGCTTTGCGGAAATGTAATTGTCAACGTTAAGGAAGCGCGCATTGCCATAAGCAAAGAAATGGCGCAGAAAATTATAGTTTGATTTTAAAATGAGGAGGAAATTAAATTGCAAACCCTGAAGGATGTAAAAATAGGAAATAAAGTAAAAGTTGTTAAGCTTAACGGCGGCGGAGCGGTAAAACGTCGTATAATGGATATGGGCATTACAAAGGGCGTTGAGGTACATATTCGCAAGGTTGCGCCGCTGGGCGATCCGATTGAAATTACAGTGCGGGGCTATGAGCTTTCGTTAAGAAAAGCAGATGCCGAAATGATTGAGGTTGAATAATTTTTTTGAAAAATAAATGTCGAAAGAGAGGACTTTATAATGAACATTAAAATTGCGCTTGCAGGTAACCCGAATTGCGGCAAAACGACACTTTTTAATGCGCTGACAGGCTCTAACCGGTTTGTAGGAAATTGGCCCGGTGTAACAGTTGAGAAAAAGGAAGGAAGGTTAAAAAAACACGACGATGTTATCGTTACAGACCTTCCGGGTATTTATTCTCTTTCTCCGTACACGTTAGAGGAAGTTGTGGCGCGAAATTATCTTATCGGTGAGCGTCCTGATGTTATTCTAAATATTGTTGACGGTACCAATCTTGAAAGAAATCTTTACCTTTCAACGCAGCTTGCCGAACTTGGTATCCCGATTGTAATTGCCATCAATATGATGGACATTGTCGAAAAAAACGGTGACAAAATCAATACAGTTGAGCTTTCAAGAGAACTTGGATGCAAAATTGTTGAAATTTCGGCTTTAAAGGGCAGTGGGATTTTTGAGGCTTGCGAAGAGGCAATTAAAGCCGCAAAGAACGGAAAAACCATTCCTATGCATACCTTTTCGGGTGTTGTTGAACACGCCATAGCTCATATTGAAGAAGAAGTTTTGCATAATATGCCGGAAGAGCAACAGAGATGGTATGCCGTAAAAATTTTTGAACGTGACGAAAAGGTCATTAAACAGCTTGGCATTTCGGAAAGCTCACTTGTACATATCGAAAACGACATCAGTGCGGCGGAAAAAGAGCTTGACGATGACGCAGAAAGTATTATTACAAACGAAAGATATGTTTACATCGCAAATATTATGAAAGCCTGCTATAAAAAGAAAAATTCCGGCAGTCTGTCAACTTCGGATAAAATAGACAAAATCGTAACAAACAGATGGCTCGGACTTCCTGTTTTTGCAATAATTATGTTTTTGGTTTACTATATTTCGATGGTGTCAATCGGATCTGCTGCAACCGATTGGGCAAATGACGGCTTATTCGGCAGCGGATGGCATCTGTTTG
>JALEIO010000023.1 GCA_022769845.1 Oscillospiraceae bacterium | reverse complement strand
CTCCTTATCAATTCGGATATTTCTACATTTTTTATTATACATCATCTCATCTGCTTGTGCATACAAAGGCTGCTTTTATATGCCGTAATAAATTTTGAGGCAATATATCGGCAGCCCCTATTCACCATATATTTTACTTTGTAATCATTATAATTGCATTTAGCACTTTCGGAAGCCTTTTTTACGGGAACTTTAACGTAATAAGTATCTTTATTCAGGCTTCCCGTTTTAACCGACAGCTGATTGCGGCTGATTATCATCTTCGTAAGTTCCGCAGGTTCAAGGTTATTTCTGTCTCCGTCACATTCCGTCGGCACACCGTATACCATTCCGCTCGGTATTTCGGGGAGCGATATAATATTGTTGCCGACGGCAATATATTTTTCCAAAGCAGTTGTATCCATTCCGAATGTTATTTCCGAATTGTTTTTTCTCCTTCGGTAAATTCTGTTTTATCCACCGTCACCTTTGATGTCAGGGGATATACAGCCTTGCCGTTCTCTTCATACGCTTTAACACTTATTGCTTTGCCTGTCGAAAGCGTTGCGGGAACATTCTCACTGCCGGTCGAAACAACATAGGGTGCTTTGGACCCGATATAAAGAAGTACAGACTCAAGCTCAAGATTGCCGCCGCTGCTGTAAACGGCAGGATCATTTCCTAAACAAGATACAAACATATGCTGCAGGTCGGAAACCTTAATATTCGTCCCCGGTCCGGACAAAAGACAGCCGCCGTCTGCACAAAAACCTGAAAGCTGTTTAATCCGCTGACCGTAATGCCTTCGCTGCCGTTTCCGCCGATGCATTGAGCTTCATTCCGGACAATATGCTTATCAGCATACACAGTGACAGCAACACACTAAAAACTCTGCTTTATTGTCTCATGATAAGCTCTTCCTTTCTATAAATGCTTTTTTATGATTAAATGCCGTTTTTCCGATTAATCGTCTTTGTTCGGATTATCTTTTTTCCTTGTTTTTATACCGAGATAGCAAAAGTAAATTCCCAATGCAATCCAGAAAAGGTTCATAGGTATACTGATTCTTCCTTCAAAATCATTTCCAAACCCCAGTCGAACTACAATAAGTGCCGCCGCGGATAAAACACAAATTATTCCGCATACAAGCGTTACGGTTCCTCTTGTTTTCTTTTTCATATTCCTGTCACCTCCCGTTCCGTACCATTGCATAAAGCGTCATGTCAGTTCCCGGAACTCTGCTGCTTTCCGCAAGTGAAAAGCCGTAGTGACCGTAAAGTGATACGTTTTCTTCCTTTAGCGTTTCGAGATAACACGCTTGTCCCGTTGCGTCAAAATAGTCAAGTATAGGTTTTAGAATCCGCGAACCGCAGCCTTGATTCCTAAACTCCGGCCTTGTGGCATATCCGTATAAATACCAGCATTTTTCCGGTGCATATTTTGCTTTTATTTTTTCGGCAAGTGCTTCAAACCGGAGCATTTGGGCAGTAGACCTAAGTCCAAATCTAAACATGATTTTCCAACCGCCTGCCTTTATGTACTGCAAAAAACCTGCGCCTTTATAATCCGGCGGATAAAAAAGTGCAACTGTATTGGGGTAATAAGCGTCTCCTATGCAAAAACTTTGCTCCCTTGATGCGGTCAAAAGGACTTTCCAAAACAACATCATTTTCCGTACATCGTATTTCCTGCCGGAAAAGTATTCAAATAAGGAATATCCTTCAAAAGCATGTGCAAAACACTCCGCATAGGCTTCAATATCATTTTTCTGCATGACATGGCAGTGTTTCATCTCCGGTATTGTATTTGTCACAAGCGTATCATCTCCTGTATAATTTTTTGTAATTCATTCGTTTATTCTGTTTTTAGCGCATTGTAAAGCGCCGCATCCGTCTGCTGCTTATACGGATCCACCCAAAGAACACTGACAATGCCGAACGTGATTATGCCGAGAATATCCCAGAGGATAAAGCTTAAATCAAGCACAAATGCACGCCATTTGTTACCCTTCATCCAAATCACCAAGCCTGCCGTAAAAACTTAACACCATTTCTACGCTGCTTACGCCGCATGACCACCATGAGGTCTGCTGAATGGTTTTAAACTGCGGCAGAATGGAAAGGCTGTCGGTGCACTTTGCATTATAAAAATCTACGCTCGAAAAGTATGGAGAATCCTTGTGGTC
>JALEIO010000236.1 GCA_022769845.1 Oscillospiraceae bacterium | reverse complement strand
TCGATTGTAAAATCATCTTTAAGCGGTATGGTTTTGTACGGCACACCGTTTAAATCAGCAAAAACCGAGTAAAATCCGTAGGTTATATCCGGAAAAACGGCAGGCGTATTTTTATCGCAAAATGCCATAAAAGCAAAGTTTAAAATCTCATCCGAGCCGTTTGTAACAAGAATTTCGTCAGCGTCAACGTCAAGCATATTTGCAAGCGCACTGTTAAGTTTTGAGCAATCCGGGTCAGGATACAGCATAAGACTTTCAGCCGCCCTTCCTGCCGCCTCTATTGCTTTTTCAGACGGCGGATAAGGTGATTCGTTGGTGTTTAATTTTATATATTTTTTATCTTGAGGCTGCTCACCCGGGACATACGGAATCATATTTTTATATTTGTACGAAAAAAATCTGCTCATTTTTTACTCCTCCAGCCTTACAACCGCACTTTTTGCATGCGCCGTAAGACCTTCTTTTTCGGCAAAGTACGCAACATCATACGCACACCTTTTGAGCGCGTCGGCGGTGTAATAAGTATATTGCATTTTTTTAACAAAATCATCTACCGACAAAGGACTTGAAAACTTCGCGGTACCGCTTGTCGGAAGCGTATGATTGGGGCCTGCAAGGTAATCTCCCAATGCTTCGGGGCAGTTTTTCCCCATAAACACAGAGCCTGCGTGACGTATCGAATCAAGGTAGTCAAACGGATTGTCCACACACAGCTCCAAATGCTCCGGCGCAATCTCGTTTGCAATTTCAATCGCTTCGTTTATATTGTCCGCTACAATGATTTTGCCGTTATCATCTATTGATACGCGCGCAATTTCGGCTCTTTCAAGGTTCGGAAGCTGAATTTCAATTTCGTCGCGAACCTTTTTTGCAACCTCAAACGAGGTGGTAACCAAAACCGCACTTGCCATTTTGTCATGTTCAGCCTGCGAAAGAAGATCCGCCGCGGCATATTTTGGGTTAACGGTATCGTCTGCGACAATAAGAATTTCGCTCGGTCCCGCAATCATATCAATAGAAACCAGTCCGAAAACCTGTTTTTTGGCTTCGGCAACATATGCATTGCCCGGTCCAACTATTTTATCCGCTTTAGGAATGCTGTTAGTTCCGTATGCAAGCGCGGCAATCGCCTGTGCGCCGCCTACCTTAAAAATTTTGTCAATTCCCGCAATGTGCGCCGCCGCCAGAATAACCGGGTTAACCTTGCCCTCGGCATTGGGCGGCGTAACCATTACAACTTCTTTTACACCGGCAATTTTTGCAGGGATTGCATCCATCAGCACAGTAGACGGATATGCCGCCGTACCACCCGGAACATAAAGCCCGGCGCGGTCAACCGGAATAATCTTCTGCCCTGTCACAATGCCGTTTTCGTCATTTATAATAAAGCTTGTGCGAACTTGTTTTTCGTGAAATTTACGAATATTTGCCGCGGCTTTTTTTAGAACGCTTATAAACTTTTCATCAACCTCATTGAGCGCTTTATCTATCTCATCCTTGCTTACCAAAAGACTTGAAAGGCGCGCGCCGTCAAACTTTTCGCAATATTCAAAAAGCGCTTTATCTCCGTTTTCCTTTACATTTTCTATAATTTCCGAAACCGTTTTTTCGACGTTGATTTTTGAAGGCGTACGTGCAAAAATTTCTTTATTTTCAACCTCGCCGCATTTTAAAATTCTAATCATTTTTAACCTCCAGATGCTTTACAATATTTTCAATCATTGCGGTTTTAAATTTGAAGCTTGCCTTATTTGCAATGAGGCGTGCGCTTACGGGAAATATTTTCTCAACAACCTCAAGATTGTTTTCCTTCAGCGTAGTGCCTGTTTCAACAATATCCACAATTACGTCCGAAAGTCCCAAAATAGGCGCAATTTCGATAGAACCGTTAAGATGAATTATATCAATATCTCTGCCCTTTGCGCTGTAATGACGCTTTGCACAGTTGGAAAATTTTGTTGCGACTATAAGCGTTTTCTGCCGTCCGTCAAAAAAATCTTTCTTAGCCGCAACGCACATATCACATTTTCCTATATTAAGGTCTAAAAGCTCATAAACGTCCGGCTCGTATTCAAGCAAAATATCTTTTCCCGCAACTCCTATATCTGCCGCGCCGCGCTCAACATAAATTGCCGCGTCAGACGGCTTTACCCAAAAAAATCTAATCTTTTTTTCTTTGTTTTCAAATATAAGCTTGCGGGTATCCGCCAACACTTCGGGACATTCAAACCCTGATTTTTCAAACATTTTGTAAACCTTTTCACCCAGTCTTCCCTTCGGAAGCGCTACATTAAGAAAATTATCCAAGGATTTTCAAGCCTCCTTCATCAAGCCTATACAAAGTCTTGTATCTTAAATTTGTCGGAATTTTTTTCTGCATAGAAACGCTCACATTCTCACTTGTAAGGCTTTTTACAGCATTTTTTAAAGTTTTAATACTGCACGAATTATCGTATAAAACAACCGCGTCTACGTCATATTTTTGATTTTCGCCGTTAAAGCGCTCAAGCAAATCAAGATATACCGCAAAGCCGATTGCATTGGATTTTCTGTTCATTTTACGCATAAGCCTGTCATATTGACCGCCCGACAAAATTCCGGTGGGAATGGTATTGATAAAGCCTTTAAACACAACGGAATTATAATAGTTTATATCGTGAATAACCGAAAAATCAAAGCGTATTCTGTCAGATAAGCCTGT
>JALEIO010000230.1 GCA_022769845.1 Oscillospiraceae bacterium | reverse complement strand
GGTTAAATTTTTAAAAAATCTTGTTTGGATTTAAAATGTTTTTCGGGTCAAAAACCTTTTTGATGCCGCGCATAAGCTCAATATTTGTTTCGTCCAGCGACCGCGCAAGATATGTCTTTTTTGCAAATCCAATGCCGTGCTCGCCCGAAACCTCGCCTTTTAATTCTTTTGCTTTTTTATACATTTCGTCCATTGCCGAGTCGAGCTTTTTGAGCCATTCCTCCTCGCCCAAATCATCTTTCAAAACATAAATATGCAAATTTCCGTCTCCTGCGTGACCGAAGCATTTTATCCTTGCGCCAACTTTTTCTTGCAGCGCGTGCGAAAATTTCACCATTTCGTTTACTGAATTTCTCGGTACGACAACATCAACCTCGTCCATATCGGTTGTAGAATTTTTAATAGCCTCCAAAAATGCGCCGCGCGCTTTCCAGATTGTTTCGTCACGCTCCTCGGTATCTGAAATAAATATGTCGAGAGCGCCGTTTTCAAGGCAGATTTTTGCCGTATCGTCATAATAATTTTCAATTTCTTCCTTGCTGTTTCCGTCAAATTTCAAAAGAAGATAAGCGTCGGAGGACGAATCGGGGAACTTGCTGCCAAGATAGCTTTCGGCGTCCTCGATAACCTCTTTCTGCATAAATTCAACCGCCGTGGGAATACATTTCGCCTTGATAATCAGCGGCACTGTGTTTATCGCCTGCGAAATGTTTTCAAACGGAATAAGAAGGCTTATTGTCTTTTTGGGCAGCGGCAAAAGCTTTAAGGTCGCTTTGGTGATAATTCCGAGTGTTCCCTCGCTGCCGATAATAAGGTCTTTTAAATCATATCCCGAGCTGTTTTTTACGATTTTGCCGCCGAAATTTACAATTCTTCCGTCGGGCAGAACAACCTCGAGTTGACGCACATAATCGCGCGTAACTCCGTATTTTACCGCACGCATACCGCCTGCGTTTGTGCTGATGTTTCCGCCGATTGTCGCAGTTTTTTCTCCCGGGTCGGGCGGATAGAAAAACGAGTGCTCCTCAACAAATTTTGCAAGCTCCATCAAAAGCACGCCCGGTTCAACCGTAACGGTGAGGTTTTCCTCGTCAAGCTCCAGAATTTTGTTCATCTGCGAAACGTCCAGCACAATGCCGCCGCAGACAGGCACGCACGCACCCACAAGCCCCGTTCCGCTTCCGCGGACAGTGAGCGGAATTTCCTTTTCGTAGGCATATCGCGCAATTTTTGCAATTTCCTCCGTGTTAAGCGCCTTTATAACAATGTCGGGCGCGCTGTGTGCGTTTCCCAGCTCGTCGTGCGAGTATTCCTCGTTGATGTTTTCTTTAAACAGCACTCTTTCGCTGTCGTGAATAATTTTTTCTATGTCAAGATAGTTTTTTTCGTCAAATTTTGCCACGTTATCTGCCCTCCTCAATGCGCTTTATAAGCTGCGGCACAATCTCGTAAATATCGCCGGTAAGGCCGTAGTTTGCAACCTTGAAAATCGGAGCTTTTTGATCCTTGTTGATTGCAAAAATATATTCGGAATTGTTCATTCCCGCGGTAAACTGCACTGCCCCCGAAATTCCGCACGCAATGATAAGCCGCGGGCGGACGGTTCTGCCGCTTAAGCCGATTTGGTGCTTTGCGTCCATCCAGCCGGCCTCAACAAGCGGTCTGGTGCAGGCAATTTCGCCGCCGATAAGGTCAGCAAGCTTTTTAAATATTTTAATATCTTCTTTGGATTTTACACCTCTGCCCACCGCAACAATAACGTCTGCGCTCTCGATTGTTTTTACTCTTTCTTTGGGAGAAACCTCAAGCACCTGGGTGGTTGTTTCAAGCTTTTTTTCGTCAATATCGCACAAAATTTTCTCGCCGCTTATGCTTTCGCTGCGCTCGGGCGCATTCATTACCTTATAGCGCACCGTTGCAAGCTGCGGACGGTTGTTTGGCGTTACAATCTGCGCCATAATATTGCCGCCGAAAGCAGGTCGTATTTGCACAAGGTCGGTGTTTTCGTTTATGTCCAAAATGGTGCAGTCGGCGGTAAGACCGGTCTTAAACCGAGCCGCAACCCTCGGCGCAAGCTCTCTGCCTATTGCCGTTGCGCCCACCAAAATTGCCGTCGGCTTAACGTTATTTATAAAATCTTCAAAAACCGCAGTATAGGCTTCGGGTATGTAATTTTTAAGATTTTTATTATCGTAAACAAAAACCTTGTCAACGCCGTAATGCAAAAGTTCATCCGCCGCGTCTTTGATGCCGCTGCCCATAAAAACGCAGTAGACCTTGTGACCTATTTTGTCTGCAAGAGCGCGCGCCTTGCCTATAAGCTCCAGCGTAACGGGATGAATTTTGCCGTCCTCATGGTCAACATAAACCGCAATGCCGCTCCATTTGCTTTTATCAACAAATTCTCTTGCTTCTTCCTCTATAACCGTAGCCGCGCCGCCGCCTCTTTTTACGCAGATTTTGCACATTTTGCAGCCTGCGTCCGCCGAAATTTCGCCGCTTGCTTCAACCTTCAGCGCGCCGAAGGGACAAAGCCGCACAAACGCCTCAACATCGGTGATTTTATCTTTATGAAAAACAAGTTTTGCCATTTTTTTCTCTCCTTATAAAAACTTTAACTCTTTAAGCTTATCCGAAAGCTTTTGCACAATTTCGTGCGCGCTGCCCTGCCACATTTCGCGCTTGTCATTAACCGCGGGCGGAAAAATGCGCTGAACCTGCGTGGGAGAGCCGTTTAATCCATAGTGCATAGGGTCGTTGTCCTCAAAATCGTTAAGGGTGAAAACGCTTATTTTTTTGTCCTTTGTCGCCTGTTTTTTGAGGTAGGAGGGAAGTCTGGGAATGTAAATATCCTTTTCTACACTGATAAGGCACGGGAATTTAAGCTTTACTGTTTCAACCGCAAGCGGAAGAGAACGCTTTACGGTAATGCTTTTATCGTCCGCCGAAATAATTTCGGTGACGTTTGTAACCGACGCAAGACCTAAATATTCCGAAATTTCCGGTCCGACCTGCGCGGTATCACCGTCGGTGCTTTGCTTGCCGCAAATGATTATGTCAAAATCTCCGCTTTTTTTAAGTCCCTGCGAAATTGCACGGCTTGTAGCAAGCACGTCCGCGCCTGCAAATGCCCTGTCGGTAATAAGATAACCGTCGTCGGCGCCCATAGAGAACGCTTCATATATAACCGCCTCCGCTTGAGGAGGACCCATTGTAATAACACGCACCTCGCCGCCGAACTGTTCTTTTAAGCGAAGAGCCGTTTCAATGGCGTACAAATCATAAGGATTCATTTTTGACTCGACGCCGTTTCGTTTAAGCACGCCCGTAACAGGGTCAACCTCAACCTTGTTTGTGCCGGGCACTTGTTTGATACATACTGCAATGTTCATTTTTAATGTCCTTTCTATAGTGTAAAAGAGCCGGATTTATACAGATTTTTGCTCTCTTAAGCTATACTTATATCACAAAACAGATAATACCATATTTTATTTGATATATCAAGAATTGATAAATTTTTGACAGCTTGCAGAACGATATTTATTTATATGTTACAAATATTTTAAAAAATTTTGTGTAAAAATTGAAAAATTGATATAAGACAAACAACGAAAGAATCTCGAAAGACTTTTGACGGCGGCTATTATAGAAAAATATTTTTTTGCAAAAAGAGCTTCGGCAAGTGTGCAATGCAACGGGATACAGCAATTTAAACACGATGGTAATGCCGTAAAATCGGCATAAAAAGGGCAATTTCGGAAATTTACAGTTTATTTCGGATTTTTAATGTTTACTTTAAAATCAGCATCGGATTATAATTAACTTGTGACACGGGAGTGCAAAAAAAGGAGGTTTGATTATGACGGTCATAAAAAAAGCAATATGTATTTTTACGGCGGCGGCACTGACTTTTGGAACGTTTGCGGGATGCGGTAAAAATACCAAGAATGTATCAAATCAAGAATATGTAAAGGATGAAAACCTAAATGAAGCCGGAACTTTTCCTGTTTGCAAGGAA
>JALEIO010000220.1 GCA_022769845.1 Oscillospiraceae bacterium | reverse complement strand
ATGCAATCCACAAAAACCGGCGCGCTTATTGTGTTTGAACGAGAAATCAAGCTTGCGGACGTTGCAAAAACGGGTATTGCAATAAATTCCGATGTGTCGCCCGAGCTTATCATAAATATATTCGTTCCAAACACGCCTCTTCACGACGGCGCGGTTATAATCGGCGACAATAAAATAAAGGCGGCGGCGTGCTTTTTGCCGCTTACGCAAGACAACACTTTGAGTCAGGAGCTTGGCACAAGGCATAGAGCCGCCATCGGCATAACGGAGGTTGCAGACTGCGTTGTTGCAGTTGTTTCGGAGGAAACAGGAAGAATTTCTATTGCCGTTAACGGAAAAATTGACCGCAATATTACAATGGACCGCCTTAAGGAAATATTAAAAAGCTATCTTTCCGAGGAAGAAAAAGACTTTAAGACAAGCAAGGACAAGCTTATTGATATGGTGGTGAAAAGGAAATGAGAGATTTTTTAAAAAAAGATTGGGTTATAAAAGTAATATCTGTATTGGTTTCAATAATAATATGGATATATGTTGTATATTTTCAAAATCCACAGTATGAAACATGGATTAAATCCGTTCCTGTCACACGCGCGAATATGTCAACCGACTTTTCAAGCGGCAAGCTTAAAATTCTTGAAACCAACAGCGACACGGTGAACATAAAAGTTAAGGGCAACCGCCGCACCGTAGCAAAGCTTTCAAGCCAAAACATAAAGGTTACGGCAGATATGATAAGCGTTACAAAGGACGGAAATTATACCCTTGCAACAAACGTTATTTTTCCCGTTTCCGGCATAAATATCATACAAAAAGAACCGTATAACTACGAGGTTACGGTTGACAAGGTTTCAACCGCAAAGCTTAAAATTGATGTTAAAAAAACGGGCAGTTTAAAAAGCGGTTATGAAATCGACACAGAATCTATAACGCCCGAAACCGTTTCAATTACGGCGCCGCAAAGCATTTTAAACACCATTTCAAAGGCTGCGGTTACGGTTGATATTTCAAACAAAACTACAGATATTAAAGGAAACTATCTTATTGAATTTTACAACTCGGCGGGCGAAAAAATATTGAACCCCGATATTTCAAAAAGCGTTGAATTTGCGGAAGTATATTTTACGCTGAATATGGTAAAAGAGGTTGAAATCGTACCACAGATTACAAACGCCGCGGCGGTTGACGGCGCAAATCTTTCCGCGTATGCAAACGGAGCCAAAACCGTTAAAATAAAAGGCAAAAGCAGTGTTGTGTCCGGACTGGACAAAATATACACAAAACCGTTTTCGTTTGCAAATGTCAAAGAAGGCGCATCGCATACGGCGTATCTTGACTTGCCTGAAAACGTAGCTCTTGCGGACGGCGCAAAAAACAGTGCAGAATTTGTGCTCGGAGCAAAAAAATCAGGCTGATTTCTTAAAAACAGACTAATTATTATTTAAGGAGAAAAATTATGGGCAGACTATTTGGAACAGACGGTGTGCGAGGCATCGCAAATAAAGAGCTTACCTGCGAGCTTGCGTTTAAACTCGGTCAGGCAGGAGCAATCGTTCTTACAAAACATACAAACAATGCGCACCCTAAAATTTTGGTTGGCAAAGATACAAGAATTTCAGGCGATATGCTTGAAGCAAGCCTTGTAGCAGGCTTTTGCTCGGTAGGAGCAATAGCATTATGCGTAGGTCAGCTTCCTACTCCTGCGGTTGCATATCTTGTTCGCCGATATAAGGCGGACGCAGGCGTAGTAATTTCAGCGTCGCACAATTCGGTTGAATATAACGGAATTAAATTTTTCAGCAATGAAGGCTACAAATTAAGCGACGATTTGGAAAACGAAATTGAGGAATATATTCTTGACGGCAAAAGCCTCGGCACCCTTCCCGACGGCTGCGACATAGGCAGAAAACGCGTTCTTGAAACAGGTATGCGCGATTATACCGATTTTGCAAAAAGCTGTACGTCAGAACGCTTTGACGGACTTAAAATTGCACTTGACTGCGCCAACGGTGCGTCTTATGAATGTGCG